>CACKXX010000015.1 GCA_902604265.1 uncultured Pelagibacteraceae bacterium
GGAGTAGTAAAGTAAAATTATGGAAGTTGTTAAATCTCAAAATTTAAGAGTATTAAAATATATATTAGTAATATTTTTAGGTTCTGTTCTTTTAACTATATCATCAAAAATAAAAATTCCGTTTTATCCAGTTCCAATGACAATGCAAACTTTTGTTGTTCTATTAATGGGAATGGCTTTTGGTTGGAAAATAGGTGTTGCTACTGTTTCACTGTATTTGCTTGAAGGCATTTTAGGATTTCCAGTTTTTGCAGGTACTCCTGAAAAAGGTATAGGAATTTCTTACATGTTGGCTCATACTGGTGGATACCTAGCTGGTTTCCAATTTGCAGCATTTTTTGCTGGATATTTAAATTTTAATACAAATATTTTTAAAGTTTTTATAAAATTAGTCTTATGTGTTTCAATAATTTATATATTAGGAATGTTTTGGCTAGGAATGTTGATAGGTTGGGACAAACCTATTTTTCAATTAGGGGCTTTTCCATTCCTTTTTGCAGAGTTTTTTAAAATAACAATTTTGACACTGCTTGCTAAAAAAATTATTAAGTTAAGAGAATTTATTTAGGTGATCTTTTAGATAAAATTCTTTGAAGTGTTCTTCTGTGCATTTTAAGTCTTCTAGCAGTTTCTGAAACGTTTCTATTACAAAGTTCAAAAACTCGATGAATATGTTCCCATTTAACTCTATCTGCCGACATTGGATTTTCTGGTGGCGCAGCTTTTTGATTTGGATCAGCTAATAACGCCCTTTCAACATCATCTGCATCAGCAGGTTTTGCTAAATAATCTATTGCACCTTGTTTAATCGCTGCAACTGCTGTTGGAATATTTCCATAGCCTGTCAACATTACAACTCTGCTATTTGAATTAGTTTTTTGTATTTCCTTTACAACCTCTAGTCCATTCCCGTCACCTAACCTTAAATCAACAACTGCAAATGAGGGTTTTTGTGTTTTAACAGAATCTATGCCTTTTTTTACACCTTCGGCTTGAAAAACCTGAAATCCTTTTTTTTCCATGGCTCTGGCTAATCTTTCTCTAAATGGATTATCATCATCAACTATAAGTAGAGATTTATCTTTAAATTGAGCAATGTTTTTAATATTTTCTGAGATCTTCATAGGTTAGATATGGCAACTAATAAATTTATTTCAATAGCATTATTTGCTTTACATTAGTGATCATATCCCATAAATGCTGAATTTATAAACATGCATAGCTGATATGCATATTTTTTTTGTTAAATTTTTTTTGTGGAGCTTATATGCAAAAATTTAAAACAGTTGAGAAATTAGTAAATCAACTGCGACCAAACGAGCCAGTATATTGTATAAGAAAAAAATCTATACAATTGGCTTCGAAATTTTTTAAAAATAAATTTCCTGGAAAAGTTTTATACGCGGTAAAAACAAATCCTAATCCAATAGTTTTGAAGACAATAATTGATAGTGGAATTGAAAATTTTGATGTGGCATCAATTAATGAAATTAAAACAATTAGAAATTTAAATAAATCGGTTAAGTGCTCTTATATGCATACTGTCAAAAGTAGAGAGAGCATTAAAGATGCTTATTTTAGATATGGAGTAAAAACTTTCTCATTAGACTCTAAAGATGAATTAATCAAAATTATTGAAAGTACTAATCAAGCAAAAGATCTTGAATTATTTGTTAGAGTTGCAGTTTCAAATGAACATGCCGAAATTGATTTGTCAAAAAAATTTGGAGCTCTAACATCGGAAGCAATAGGATTACTGAGACTAACAAAACAATATGCTAAAAAAATAGGATTAAGTTTTCATGTGGGTTCACAATGTATGCATCCTATATCTTACTCTAAAGGAATAGAAGAAATTGGTAATATAATCAAACGTACAAAAATAACTCCTGACTTCATTAATGTTGGTGGTGGTTTTCCTACAATTTATCCTGATTTAGTTCCTCAATCTATTCAAAGTTATTTTGATGAAATTAAAAATGCTTTAGCAAATTTAAAATTAAATAAACTACCTGAAGTGATCTGTGAACCAGGTAGAGCAATTGTTGCAGAAAGTGGATCTACAATTGTAAGAGTCAACCTGAGAAAAAAAGAAAAACTTTATATAAATGATGGAACGTATGGAAGTCTATTTGATGCAGGATTTCCAAATATTGTTTATCCTTCAAAATTAATTACAAACGGTAGAATTATTTCAAAAAAATTAACTGCTTTTGATTTTTATGGTCCGACTTGTGATAGTATGGATTATATGAAAGGACCATTTATTCTGCCAAATAATGTCAAAGAAAACGACTATATTGAACTTGGACAACTTGGTGCATACGGTTTAACATTTAGAACAGATTTTAATGGACTTTATTCAAATAAAATATTCGAAGTAGAAGATAATCCAATAATGACAATGTATAACAAAGAAATTGAAAAACAATTTCTTGTTGCCTAAATGTCAGATAAAAAGAATTTAGGACATAATAGCAAAAAAGATTTTCTAAACTCACCAGTTGAACACATAGATATAACCTCGTTTGATGCAAGAAAGATTATTGCATCAATGAAAAAAATGTCTTTTGTTTCCAGAGAAACTGCAAATGCAGCTAATATATTTAATGAAATGATTAAAGATAGAGATTGTACAATTTTTTTAACATTGGCTGGATCTACTTCTGCTGCGGGATGTATGCATATTTATAGAGATATGATAAAATATAATATGGTTGATGCAATTGTAGCAACTGGAGCATCAATTATTGATATGGATTTCTTTGAGGCTCTTGGATTTAAACATTATCAAGGCTCTCAATTTCAAGATGATACTGAATTACGTAAAAATTATATTGATAGAATATATGATACTTATATCGATGAAGATGAGCTTCAGATGTGTGATAAAACAATATGTGAAATAGCAGATAAGCTAGAACCAAGAAGCTACACGTCTAGAGAGTTTATTAATGAAATTGGAAAATACTTAAAAAATAATGCAAAAAAGAAAGGTTCATTAATAGAAACTGCTCATGAAAATAATGTTCCAATTTTTTGCCCAGCTTTTACAGATTCGAGTGCTGGATTTGGTTTAGTAATGCACCAAGAAAAAAATCCAAATAAACATATCACAATAGATGCAATTAGAGAATTTCGTGAATTAACTGAAATCAAAATTAGATCAAAAGGATCTGGTTTATTTATGATTGGTGGAGGTGTTCCAAAAAATTTTATTCAAGATACAGTTATTTGTGCCGAACTTTTGGGAAAAGAAGTAGATATGCACAAGTATGCTGTTCAAATAACAGTTGCTGATTCAAGGGATGGTGCATGTAGTAGTTCTACTTTAAAAGAAGCAAGTTCATGGGGCAAGGTTGATGTTACAAAAGAACAAATGGTTTTTGCTGAGGCAACCAGTGTTCTTCCTTTAATTGCAAGTGATGCTTATCACAATGGTGATTGGAAGAATAGAACGAGAAAAAATTTTTCAAAAATATTTGGATAAAAATTGAATTTCTTATCAAACAAACAGGGTTTTCTTGGAATTGACAATAAGTTTAATATCAAAGAAAAAGCAATAATTGTTCCATTTGGTCTAGAGAAAACTGTTAGTTATGGAGGTGGAACAAAAAATGGACCTAGAGAGATTATTAAAGCTTCACATCAAGTTGAATTATACGATGAAGAGTTAAACTGTGAACCTTATAAAAAAATAGGTATCAAAACATTAAAACCATTCAAAATAGATAAAAATATAAATAAGGCATTAAATAAAATGTCAAAAATAAACGAAGATATTTTAAATAAAAAAATTTTTCCATTAACTCTTGGAGGTGAACACTCAATAACACCTGGTTGTATAGCTCCTTTTACAAAAAAATATAAAAAATTATGTTTATTACACTTTGATGCGCACGCTGATTTAAGAGAAAGTTATAATGGAGAAAGATTTTCACATGCCTCAGCAATAAGGAGATGTTTGGATTACAAAAATGTTTCATTGATTTCTTTTGGCATTAGAAATATATCTCAAAGTGAAATCCCTTATTTAAAAAAAAATTCCTCAAGAATTAATATTTTTTGGGCAAAAGATAAGAAGAAATGGAATTTAAATAAATTTAAAAAAATGATTAAAAATAAAACAGTTTATTTAACTTTTGATGTTGATGGATTTGATTCAAGTATCATGCCTGCAACTGGTACCCCCGAGCCTGGTGGAGTTTTTTGGGATGAAACTTTAGAAATAATAAAAATAGCTATGAAAAATTCAAATATTGTTGGTGCAGATATAAATGAACTTGCTCCAATAAAAGGTTTTAATTCATATAACTTTTTAGTGGCTAAATTAACTTATAAAATTTTATCCTATAAATTTTTATATAAATAATTTTAAACTGCTTTAACTCTTCCCAGTAATAATCTAAATGGAATTAACATTGCTAATGCAACAAAAATTTTAACTGCTAAATCTCCTAGAGACAGAGTAAACCAAGGTATTCCGGTTGCATAAAAAGATATTGAAAAAAATAAAAAAGTATCAACAGTAGACCCAATTAAAGATGATGTTAGAGGTGCTACAAACCATTTTTTTTTTCTTAGCTGATCAAAAATTTGAACATCAAACAATTGAGCAACTATAAAGGCTGTACCTGAACCAATTGCAATTCTTATTGAAATTAAATCTGCAAAATTAGTAGAAAATAAAAGTGTAAAACAAATACCAAATGCAAAACCTATATATACAATTTTTCTAGCAGCTGTTTTACCATAAAATCTATTTGCAAGATCGGTAATTAAAAAAGCTATAGGATAACTAAATGCTCCATAGGTTAATATTTCATTTAAACCAAAATAATTTATTGGAAACTGAACTAAATAATTTGATGTTAAAACAACCACTCCCATTAAAAATGAAAGTGTTACAAATACTCTATTCATTAAGCAGATTTACTAAGTAATGATTTTTTTAATTTTTTTAACCTGAAAGATAAATTTTTAGATTTAGCACTTTTAATAAATTGGTCAAAACTACCTTTTTTATCCACTGACCTAACGCCGGCATTAGACACTGTTAATTTTAAACTTTTATTTAAAATCAAACTTCTAAATTTTACTTTTTTAAGATTAGGTAAGAATCTTCTTTTTGTCTTATTATTAGCATGACTAACTTTGTGACCCTTAAGCGGAATTTTTCCAGTAAGTTCGCATTTTTTTGACATAAAATTTATGATTGTATAAGTGTTATGAAGTTGCCCGTCAAGTTCATTTTTTGTTACCCACTATATCAGATATATTTTGTACTCCTTCTTTGTCTAAAATATTTATTAATTCTTCATTTATTTTTGAAACAATATTAGGACCTTGATAAATCATTCCAGTGTAAAGTTGAACTAAACTGGCTCCGTTAATTATTTTTTGATAAGCACTCTGACCTGAATCAACACCACCTACTCCTATTATTTTTACTTCATCTTTTAAAATTTTATAAAATTTATTTATTAATTCATTAGATTTTTTTTCTAAAGGTTTGCCAGACAATCCTCCTTTTTCAAGTTTATTAATGTTAGATAAATTGTGTCTATTTTTATCTGTTGTATTAGAAATTATTACAGCTTTTACTTTATATTTTATGAGTAAATCTGAAATTTTATTAATATTTTCATCTTCAATATCAGGCGATATTTTAACTACAATAGGAACAGAAGTTTTTAATATTTTTTTTTCTTTTTCAATTAGACTCAGTAGCTCATCCAGTTCATTTTCATTATGAAAACTTCTCAAATTTTCAGTATTTGGTGAAGATATATTGATTGTCAAATAATCAGCAAGATTATAAAATTTATTTAGACAGATTAAAAAATCTTCAATTCTACTTTTTGTATCCTTGTTTGGTCCAATATTTATTCCAAATAAACCTTTTGGAGGATTTGAGATAATTCTTTTGCTAACTTTTTCAGAACCAGAATTATTAAAACCAAGTCTATTTATCAATGCCTCATCTTCTTCAAGGCGAAATATTCTTGGTTTAGGATTTCCATATTGATTAATTGGAGTTACTGTTCCAACTTCAACAAATCCAAAACCTAACTTAAATAAAGGGTTGTACACTTCTGCATCTTTATCAAAACCAGCTGCTATACCTATTGGATTTGGAACTATTTTACCAAAAATTTCTGTTTTAATTGATTCGTTATTTTTAATCTTATTTTGAGAAATAAAATTAAATTTAAGAGCTTTAATGGCTAAATCATGTGCTGTTTCAGGATCTAACTTAAATATTAATGATCTTATTTTTGAAAACATCAGTTAATTTTATCTTTTATTAATTGTTGTGTCTCTTTAACACCAAAAAAACTAATAAAAAAACCCATTCTAGGTCCATTTTCGTCACCAAAAACTACTTCATAAATTAATCTAAACCAATCTCTTAGATTTTCTTTATAACCATTTTCTTTGCCAACTGTATAAATTTGTGTTTGAATTTCTTCTGGTTGCATTTCGTCAGTACATTTTTCTAAAGCTAAAACTAGTGCATTCAATGCTTTTTTTTCTTCTACATTAGGTTTTTTATATTTTTTATATTTTTTAATTACATCATTAAAATATTTGATTGCATATTCTATAAGTTTGTCAAATATTGGATGATCTTTTTCTAAAATATTTGGTTTATATTTTTTAACAAACTTCCATAAGAGTTCTTTTGAATTAGCGTTGCTAGCTTCAACTAAATTAAGAAGCATAGAAAATGTCATAATCGTATTTTCTTTTGGTATTATGCCATTATGAACATGCCAAACAGGATTTAATAGAATTTGTAATTCATTTTGATTTTTTCCTTTTTCAATAAAATCTAAATATTCATCAACAGCTTTGGGAACAATTTCTCTGTATAATTTTTTTGCTCTTTTCGGATTTTGATACATAAACAAAGACAGACTTTCTGGCGAGGCATATTCTAGCCATTCATTAATTGTAATCCCATTACCTTTCGATTTTGATATTTTTTCTCCTTTGTCATCTAAAAATAACTCATAAGCAAAACCAGAAGGATTAGTTTTTCCAATTATTTTTATAATTTTTGTAGATAAGATAGCACTTTCAATTAGATCTTTTCCATACATTTCAAAATCTACATCTAAAGCATACCATCTCATTGCCCAATCTACTTTCCACTGAAGTTTACAGTTACCATCTAAAATATTTTTTTCTAGTTTTTTTCCAAAATTATCAAAAATAATTTTTGAATTTTTTTCATCTATCTCTAAAACAGGGATTTCCAAAACAGTACCTGTATCTGGACAAATAGGTAAAAAAGGTGAATATGTTTTTTGTCTTTCTTTACCCAGAGTCGGAATAATTATTTCCATAATATCATTATATTTTTTTAATACGATTTTTAATGTTTCATTAAAAAAACCTGACTTATAAAGATTCGTTGAACTCTTAAATGTGTATTTAAAATTAAATTCATCTAAAAAATTTTTCAGCATCTCATTATTATGTTCACCAAAACTATTAAATTTTTTAAAAGGGTCTGGGATATCTGTTAAAGGTTTATGTAAATTTTTTTTTAAAAAATCTTTATTAGGAATATTTTCAGGAATTTTTCTTAATCCATCCATATCATCTGAGAAAGTTATTATTTCTTTCGGTAAATCAGTTAGTTGATCAAGAGCATTAACAACCATTGATGTCCTAGCAACTTCTCCGAATGTTCCTATATGAGGCAGTCCACTTGGTCCATATCCAGTTTGTAAAATAATTTTCCCTTTTTTTTCTATATATTTTTTTCTTTCACGGAGAACTTTTTTGGCCTCTACAAATGGCCAAGCGTTAGTTTTTTCTATGTTCGTTTTATCAATCACAATTTAAAATACAAAAATAACTCATAAAATATGTGGTTTTAACAATTCTTATAGAGTTGAAATTTATTTACCATAAAATAATGTCCATTCAAAATGTCGAATTATAAAACAGTTTTTTTCACACTAGGTATATTGCAAGTAATTTTAGGATTAGCCATGATTATGCCTATAATTGTCCAATTTATTTATAATGAATTGGATTCTTCATTTGTTAGCTCTGGTATTATCACAATTATTTTTGGTATATTATTTTTTTTGTCAAATTTAGACCATGACAAAAAATTAAATTTAACTCAAGCTTTCCTTCTAACTGCACTATCTTGGTTAAGTATAGCTGTATTTGGATCATTGCCATTTATTTTTTCTAATTTAAGTCTAGACATAACAGATGCTTTCTTTGAAAGTATGTCAGGAATTACAACCACTGGATCTACAATAATAACAAATTTAGATACTGCTCCAAAAAGTATTTTACTTTGGCGTGCTATTCTTCAATGGTTAGGAGGAATTGGAATAATTGTAATGGCAATTACTCTTATGCCTATAATGAACGTTGGTGGTATGCAACTTTTTAAAATTTCAAGCAATGATACTGCTGAAAAAATTTTACCAAAATCTAAAGAAATAAGTTTAAGATTAATATTGATATATTTAGTGTTAACATTTTCTTGTGCTCTGTTTTATAAAATTTTTGGAATGAATTTTTTTGACAGTCTCACTCACTCAATGACAACTATAGCAACTGGCGGTTTTTCAAATTATAATCAATCTATTGGTTATTTTAATAGTATTTTAATTGAAACAACCTCAATGATATTTATATTGTTAGGAAGTTTGCCTTTTATAGCTTATTTGAAATTTCTTAATGGTGATAAAAAAATATTTTATTCTGATACTCAAATCAGAACTTTTTTTAAAATAGTTTTTTTTTCAATTATAATATTATTTATTTACTTACTAATTTTAAAGCAGAGTTTATTCGAGATAAGTATAAGATCTATTGCTTTTAATGTAATTTCAATTTTAACAGGAACCGGTTATGTTACTCAAGATTTTAATCAATGGGGAAATTTTACTCTAATATTTTTTCTAATATTAATGTTTATAGGAGGATGTGCTGGTTCAACTGCTTGCGGTATTAAAATTTTTAGAATCCAATTACTTTATAATTTTTTAATAAATCAATTAAAAAAAATAATTTATCCTAGAGGAATATTTATAATTAAATATGATAAGAGTAATATTGATGATAAATTTATGTCTTCAGTGATTTCATTTATTTTTCTTTATATTGTAATTTTTTTTATTTTAACTGCAATATTGTCATTAACTGGTTTAGATTTTATTACTTCAATATCTGGAGCTGCAACTTCAATTTCCAATGTTGGCCCAGGGCTTGGTGAAATAATTGGTCCAAATGGAAACTTTTCTTCTCTATCAAATTCATCTAAATGGGCATTAAGTCTAGGAATGATTTTAGGTAGACTTGAATTATTTGCTATATTAGTGTTGTTTATTCCATCTTTTTGGAGAAAATTTTAATGTTAGAAAAAAAGCAAAGTTGGACAGATTCACTTTTGGTTTACAAGGACATAAGAATGCTAAGAATTTTACTTCTTGGTGCAATAAGCGGTTTTCCGTGGGTCTTAATTGCTAGTAGTTTAAGTCTTTGGCTTAAGGAGGAAGGGCTTAGTAGATCAACAATTGGATGGGCAGGTTTAATATTTGGTGTATATGCATTTAATTATTTATGGGCACCAATAATTGATAGAATAAGTAAATTTTCCCAAATAATTGGTTTTTTATTAATTGCATCTGGACTATTTATTGCTTCTTACGATCTATTTGCAGGTCTAGAAATTAACGCTCCATATTATCCGATTTTTCGTGGAGTAATTATAAGTATTGTAGGTATATTTTTTCTAAAAAATAATCTCTCGTCAGGATTAAATAAAATTAGCAATCGTCTAGGTCATAGACGAACATGGATTGTTAGTATGCAATTTATTATTTTAATAAGTTTGGTCATTTGGAGCTATATTAATCCGACAGAAAATTTAGCATTATTAATTACCGTGGGATTAATTATTGCTATAGCTTCTGCTACACAAGATATAACTGTTGATGCTTTAAGAATTGAACAAATCAATGAAAATGAGGGTAAAGCTATGGCCGCTGGTGCAGCTATGGCAGTAGTTGGTTGGTGGACTGGTTATAAATTAGGAGGAGTCATAGCTTTATTTACAGCAGAATATTTTGAAAATATGGGTATCGCTGATTATTGGCAAGCTACTTTTTTGGTATTAGGAGTTGTAATAATTTTAATGAATATTGGTTTGATGTTTGTTCATGAACCAATTGAAACTAATAGACAGGCAAAACAAAGAGAGAATGACAAATTAATTCAACAAAAGCTTGGATCTAATAATATTATAACTAATTTTATTGCTTATATTACGGGAACTATTGGCGGACCTATTATAAGTTTCTTTAAAAAAAATGGATTTGCTATTGCTGCAGGAATTTTAGGTTTTGTGTTCTTATTTAAAATTGGGGAGGCATTTCTTGGACGTATGTCTATAGTTTTTTATAAAGAAATTGGATTTTCTAAAGGGCAGATTGCTATTTACTCAAAAGGACTTGGTTGGATTACAACAGTTGTTTTTACATTATTAGGTGGTGTAATGGCAATGAGAGCAGGAACAATAAAAACAATGTTCTTTGCAGGAGGATTGATGGCTTTAACAAACCTTCTATTTGCAGTTTTGGCTTGGACAGGCAAATCTGAATTATTATTTGCAATCGCTGTTATTGCTGACGACATTACAGCAGCATTTGCAACAGTTGCATTTGTTGCATTTATTTCATTGTTGGTTGACAGAACTTATACTGCTACTCAATATGCCTTGCTCGCGTCTATAGGAACTGCTGGCAGAACAACTCTAGCATCATCTTCAGGAGCTCTTGTAGATTGGCTAAATGGAGACTGGGGAACTTTTTTTATTTTAACCACAATAATGGTAATTCCTTCTTTAATTTGCTTATGGTTTATCAAAAATAAAATAAAAATTGGTGCAAAATAATTACTATTCAACATATCCCTGTATAAATATATACGAGCGACCTTCGGTTAAATCTAAAATTAGTTCACAAATTATTTATGGTGAAAATTTTAAAGTTTTAAGAAAAGTAAAAGATTTTTTTGAAATAAGAACATCCTACGATCGATATAATGGTTATATAAAAAACAAAAAACTTATTAATAAAATTAATCCCACTCACAAAGTAAAAGTTTTAAAAACTAGAATTAATAAATCAAATAGCTTTTTGCCATTTTCAAGTGAAATTGAGATTATAAAGAAAAAAAAGAATTATGTTATGTTTGAAAAAAATAAATGGATAAAAAAAAAAGATATAGCTCCTATAAATAAAAAAGAAAAAAATTTTCTTAAAATATTCAAATCTCATTTAAATTGTAAATATAAATGGGGAGGTAAAACATACGAAGGAATTGATTGTTCGGCCTTAGTCCAGCTTTTCTATAAATTTAATAATAAATTTTTTCCAAGAGATACGATTGATCAAATAAAATATAAAAAAGGAAGTATTATTAAAAAAAAATTTAAGAGTGGAGATATAATTTATTGGAAAGGGCATGTTGCAGTTTGTATTAATTCAAAAAGATTAATTCATGCTTATGGTCCTGAAAAAAAAGTTATTATAATGCCTATTAATGAAACAATAAAAAGAATAGAAAGAACTGCTAATTTAAAAGTTAAAAAAATTTGCAAGATATAAGTTATTCTCTACCAAAGTCTGGTTTTGCTACATCTTGTTTTAATTGAACTATTTGTGTTCTTACTTTTTTTGAATTAGATAATCTTGATAAAAGTTTTTTATTATTTTTGTTTTGAATTATTTTTTTGAACGAATTTAAATTTTTACTAAATAAATTTATCGCTTTAATTATATTATCATTGCTAAAAAATATATCTCTCCACATAACTTCATTTGATGCAGCTATTCTTGAAAAATCTCTCAATCCTCCTGCACTGTATTTAATTAGATTTTTTCTTTGAACTTTTTGTGAATCTTGAGCTGTTTTAATCAAGTTGTATGCAATTAAATGAGGTAAATGACTTGTAATAGAAAAAATTTTATCGTGATCATTTGGATTCATAAAAACTACTTTAGAACCAATTTTTTTCCAAAATTTATTTAATAAATTTATTTTTTTTGAGTTTTGTTTTTTTTCCTTAATAATTACACACCATTTATTCAAAAATAAATTTTTATTTCCATATTGTGGACCACTAACCTCAGATCCAGCTATGGGATGACTAGATATCCAATTTAATTTTTTATTAAGGATTTCATTTTTTAATTTAATTATATTTTGCTTTGTAGAGCCAACATCTGTAATTAAACAACTTGCTTTTAAAATTTTATTTAATTTTTCAATTATTTTTTTGTATTGGCTCATAGGGGTACATAAAATAACCAAATCTACACCAGTAACTTCACTATTTATATTTTTAATAAATTTACAATTTGATTTAATTTTTTTTATTTTTGAAATATTTTTTTTTGATTTTTCCAATACATAAATTTTTTTTGATAATTTTTTACTATATATAGCTCTTAGTATTGATGATCCTATTAAACCACATCCTATAATTAATACTTTTTTAAACATTTTTAAATATCCTGTTTATACTTTTTAAAAATAACTTATTTTCTGAATTGTTGCCAATTGTTAATCTTAAACAATTTTTTATTCCATAAGTTTCAGTATCTCTTAATATTAAACCATTTTTTAACAATTTTTTTTCAACATTAGTTGCACTGAATTTACATTTATTAAAATCAAGCAAAAGAAAATTTGCACTTACTTTATTACAAAAAATATTAAATTGTTCTAAGCTATTCTTAATTTTTTTACTCCAAAATAAATTATGTTTGACTGATTTAGTTATAAATTTACTATCCTTTAAAGCTTCAATTGCACATAATTGAGCAATTTTATTTACATTAAAAGGTGGTTTAATCATATTTAATGCATCAATTATTTTTCTATCACCATATCCCCAACCCACTCTTAAGGAGGCAAGACCGTATATTTTAGAAAAGGTTCGTAAAATAAATACGTTTTTTTTATTTTTAAAAATATTTAATCCTGAAGAATAATTTTTATCTTTCATATATTCATCATATGCATCATCTACAACTAATAAAATTTTACTATTTAATTTTTTTCTTAAATTAATTAATTCTTTTTTTTCTAAATATGTACCTGTTGGATTATTAGGATTTGCTATAAAAACAATTTTAGTTTTTTTGCTAACTTTTTTAATTATATTTTCAACTGAAACTCTAAATTTTTTTTCCTTAGAAAAAACTACTTTTGCTCCAACAATTGATGCATATATTCTGTACATCAAAAAACTATATTGTGGTACGATTACTTCATCTCCAGATCTAAGAAAAAGTTGACATATCATTTGAATTACCTCATCTGAACCAGAACCACAGATAATTTTATTAAAATCACATTTAAATTTTAAAGAAATTAATTTCCTTAAATTTATTGCTTTACTGTCTGGATATTTAGAAATTTTATAATTTTTGCTTTGTAATATCTTCAGTACTTTGGGACTCATACCTAATGCAGACTCATTAGCTGATAATTTTATCACATTTTTTTTGCTTTTTAATATAGATCTTCCTGGCTTGTAAGCTTCTATATTTATTTTTCTAAAATTAAGCGAAGTCATAATTTTCAATATTTTGTATCTTTATAGATAAAAAATTACTTATTTACATAAAATATTTAATATTTTTATAAAATTGACATATACAAATGTATACTGTAAATAATTCATGCGCTGATTTAACTGAATTGCGAGCGCTTTAAAAAAACCGCTAAATAAGTTTTTTTACCTCACAATTCAACAAAAAAATATGAACGATATTGAGAGAGTAAAAAAATTAATTATTGATAAGCCATTAAAGCTTGATTGTGGGCAAACTATATCCAATTTTCCGTTAGCATACGAAACTTATGGAAAACTTAATGATAAAAAAGATAACGCAATTTTAGCATTTCATGCACTGACTGGAGACCAATTTGCTTCAGGTACAAATCCAATAACTAAAAAAGAAGGTTGGTGGAATTACCTTATAGGACCTGGTAAGGCAATAGATACACAAAAATATTTTGTAATTTGTGCAAACGTACTTGGGGGATGTATGGGTTCTTATGGTCCAAGTAACATTAATCCAAAAACTAGTAAAAATTTTGGAACAGAATTTCCGGTCATAACAATAAATGATATGGTTAACGCTCAGTATCACTTATTAGAATTTTTTAAGATTAAAAAATTATTTTCAGTTTTAGGTGGATCAATGGGTGGTATGCAAGTACTACAATTTGTGTCAAATTTTCCAGATAAATCTGAAACTGCAATACCTATAGCTTGTACGCATAGTCATTCTGCACAAAACATTGCTCTAAATGAACTTGGAAGGCAATCAATTATGGCAGATCATAATTGGGTAAATGGATTTTATGAGGAAAATAACAAATCTCCTGATAAAGGATTGGCAGTGGCTAGAATGGCAGCACATATTACATATTTATCTAAAAAAGGCTTGCAAGAAAAATTTGGAAGAAAACTGCAAGAAAGAGATGATTTAAAGTTTGGTTTCGATGCAGATTTTCAAATTGAAAGCTATCTAAGGCACCAAGGTTCAGTTTTTGTAGATAGGTTTGATGCAAATAGTTATCTTTATATAACAAGAGCTATGGATTATTTTGATCTATCAAAAAAATTTGATGGAAATCTTTCAAAAGCATTTGAAAAAACTAATACTAAGTTTTTTATTATATCTTTTACTTCGGATTGGCTTTATCCAACATCTGAAAATAGAGAGATAGTTATTGCCTTAAATTCTATTGGAAAAGATGTTGGTTTTGCTGAAATAACATCTGATAAAGGTCACGACTCATTTCTGTTAGATGTTCCTGATTTTCTTAATACAATAAAAAATTTTTTAAATACATCATACAATAAACAAAATGAAAAAAGAATTTAATACAATAGCAAGCTTAGTTGAAAAAAAATCAAAAGTTTTAGATGTTGGGTGTGGAGACGGTGAATTAATGAAATATATTTATGAAAATATTACAAATGATATTAGAGGTTTAGAGATATCAAAAAGTAATGTTCAAAAGTGTGTGGCAAAAGGATTAACAGTTATTGAGGGAGACGCTGAAAAAGATTTAAAACAGTTTCCTAAATCATCATTTGATTATGTTATTTTAAGTCAAACTCTTCAAGCTTTCCTAGATCCAGAAAAAGTAATTAGTGAATTATTAAGGGTTGGTAAAAAAGCAATTGTTACAATACCAAATTTTGGTTATTGGAAAGTAAGAATACATCTTCTTTTTAGAGGAACAATGCCAATAACAAAAAATTTGCCAAACGAGTGGTATAATACACCTAATCTTCATATGTGCACTATTAAAGATTTTGTAAATTATTGTAATAAAAAAAATATAAAAATTAACAGTAAAAATTTAAGTTATAAAAATTTATTTTCTCAATTAGGTATTTTTGTAATAGAAAAGTAGAATGAAAGTAGAAATAATAAAGTGTCTTGAAGATAATTTTTCATATCTTTTAATTAATGAAAAAAATAGAAGTGCATGTGTTATAGATCCAAGTGAATCTAAACCAATTATTGATTTTGTTGAAAAAAATAATATTAATTTAAAGTTTATTTTAAATACACACCATCATCATGATCATGTTGGTGGAAATAATGATTTAAAAAAAAAATATGGATCAAATATTGTTGGATTTAAATATGATAGAGAGAGAATACCAGAAATAGATATACTTGTTGAAGATAATGAAATCTGGACTGGCGAGGATTTTAAATCAAAAATTATTCATATTCCAGGACATACATCGGGGCATATATGTTTTTATTTTGAAAAAGAAAAAATTGCTTTTACTGGAGATACATTATTTTCACTTGGTTGTGGCAGAATATTTGAAGGTACATATGAACAAATGTTTGAATCTTTAAATAAATTAAAAAAACTTCCTACTGAGACTAAAATTTATTGTGGGCATGAATATACACTTAAAAATTCAATGTTTTGTGTAGAATATGAAAAAAATAATAAAAATTTAAAAAAAAAAATTATTGAAATTGAGCACAAGTTAAAAAATAATTTACCTACAATTCCTTCAACAATTAGTGAAGAACTAGCATGTAATATTTTTTTAAGAGCAAAAAATCTAGAAGACTTTTCAAAACTAAGAGATTTAAAGGATAATTTTTAATTTATTCAACTTGACTAAAAGAAGTCTAGAACTATATTGCCATTTATAAAAATTAAGGATTTATAATGTCTTTTGCAGTAATACAAACAGGTGGAAAACAATACAAAGTTAAAGCTAGTGATATACTAAAAATTGAAAAGCTCAAAAATAATAAACCTGCAAGTAAAATAGAATTTAATGAAGTGCTCGCCTATGGAGATGATAAAACATTAGAAATTGGTTCCCCGTTAGTTAAAGGTGCAAAAGTAGAAGCTGAATTAATGGAAAATAGTAAAAATAGAACTATTTTAATTTTCAAAAAAAGAAGAAGACAAAATTCAAGAAGAAAAAATGGACATAGACAACAATATTCTCTAATAAAGATAAAAAAAATTTTTGCTAAAGATGGTGCTCTGCTTTCTGAGGCAAAAAAAGTAGAAAAAAAAGAGACAAAAAAAAAAGAAGATAAAAAGTAAGATTAATTATGGCAACAAAAAAAGCAGGTGGATCATCTCGAAACGGACGTGATAGTGCTGGTCGTAGACTTGGTGTAAAAAAGTATGGCGGCCAACATGTAATACCAGGCAATGTAATCGTAAGGCAAAGAGGAACAAAAATATTTCCTGGAGAACACGTTGGTATGGGCAAAGATCATTCTATATTTGCAAAAGTTGAAGGCAAAGTGGAGTTTAAAAAAACTAAGTCTGATAGAACATTTGTTTCTGTAAAACCCAATTAATAAATACAACTTAAAAAATCAAAAGGAGTTGTATTATGAAATTTTTAGATCAAGTAAAAATATTTATTAAAGCAGGCGATGGTGGGTCTGGATCACCTAGTTTTAGGAGAGAGAAGTTTGTTGAATTCGGAGGACCAGATGGAGGAGATGGGGGCAAAGGAGGTTCTGTAATTTTAAAATCTGAAAGAAATTTAAATACACTAATTGATTTTAGGTACCAACAACATTTTAAGGCAAAAAGAGGTGGCGATGGAAGAGGGAAAAATCAAACTGGAAGAGGAGGAGAAAATTTATATTTAAAAGTTCCAGTTGGTACTCAAGTATTTGAAGAAGATAATAAAACTTTAATTTTTGATTTTAAAGAAGAAGGAGAGAAGTTTGTAGTAGCAATTGGTGGTAGAGGAGGCTTTGGTAATACTAGATTTAAATCTTCAACAAATAGAGCTCCAAAAAAATTTACAAAAGGAACCAAAGGTGAAGAATTTTGTATATGGCTTCAATTAAAATCAATTGCAGATATAGGTATTATTGGTTTACCTAATGCAGGTAAATCTAGTCTACTAGCCGCTGTAACAAGCGCAACACCAAAAATTGCTAACTATAAATTTACAACTATAAATCCCAATCTTGGAGTTGCAGTTTATGATGATAAAGAAATAACTTTAGCAGATATCCCAGGTTTAATTGAAGGTGCTCATGAAGGTGTGGGTTTGGGTATAAAATTTCTTAAACATATTGAAAGATG
>CACKXX010000016.1 GCA_902604265.1 uncultured Pelagibacteraceae bacterium
TTTCCTATAATGTTGGGTACTTCTAGAAAAAAATTTATAAAAGACATATCTAGAAATAATGATAGTAAAGAGAGGATAGGTGGTACAATTTCATCTAGTTTATATGCAATGATGCAAGGAGTTCAAATTTTAAGGGTTCATGATGTAAATGAAGTGAATCAAAGTATAAAAGTTTTTAAATCATTAAATTTTAAATAATGCCAAAAAAATATTTTGGAACCGATGGAATTAGGGGAAAAGTAAACCAAGGAAATATAAATGGAGAAATGTTTTTTAAATTTGGTTTAGCCGCAGGAACTTATTTTAAGAATTTAAAAAAAACTAAACAAACTGCAATTATCGCTAAAGATACAAGGCTATCTGGTTATACTTTAGAGCCCGCTCTAGTGTCTGGTTTGGCGTCTGCTGGAATGCATGTTTATACTCTTGGCCCCTTGCCAACCAATGGTCTTGCTATGCTAACAAAAATAATGAAGGCAAATATGGGCATTATGATAACAGCATCACACAATCCTTATTATGATAATGGATTAAAATTATTTGGACCCGACGGTTTAAAATTATCTGATACAATTGAAAAAAAAATTGAAAAGCTGATAGACTCAAATATTACAAAAAATTTATCTAAACCCAAAATTCTTGGTAGAGTTAAAAGGTTAGAGGATGCAAACGAAAGATATATTGAAATTTTAAAATCTAATTTTCCACGTAATTTTAAATTAAAAGGAATTAAAATCGCTATAGATTGTGCAAATGGTGCTGGATATAAATCTGGACCAAAGCTTCTAAAATCTTTAGGTGCAAAAGTTTATCAAGTTGGCACATCTCCAAATGGTTTAAATATTAATCAAAATTGTGGATCTACATTTCCAAAAAAAATTAAATCTTTAGTTAAAAAATATAAAGCGAGTCTAGGAATATCATTAGATGGAGACGCAGACAGAATAATTTTATGTGATGAAAAAGGCAAGATCATTAATGGTGATCAGATTATTGCTATGCTTGCAAAAAGATGGAAAAGAAAAAAAATTCTTAAAGGTGGTGTAATTGGAACTTTAATGTCTAATTATGGACTACAAAATTATTTTAGAGAGCAAAAAATAAGATTTGTGAGAGCTAACGTAGGCGACAGATATGTTAAAGAAAAAATGCAAAAAAATAAATTTAATTTAGGAGGAGAGCAGTCAGGTCATATTATATTGGGAAAATTTGCAACAACAGGCGATGGACTGCTAGTAGCATTAGAAGTTTTATTTTCAATGAGAAAAGGTAAAAAAGCCAGTGAATTATTGAATATTTTTAAACCTATGCCACAAATTTTAGAAAATATTATTGTAAGAGATAAAAATATAATAAATAAATTAAATTGCAAAAGATCAATTAGAAAAGCTAATAAACTAATGGGAAGAAATGGAAGACTTTTAGTCAGAAAATCTGGCACAGAACCAAAAATTAGAATTATGGGAGAATCACACAATAAAAATTTGATTATAAAATGTATAAAAATAATTAAACGGTCAATAAAATATTGAAACCCAATTCTAAAATTTTAATAATTGCAGGATCCGACTCATCTGGAGGCGCAGGCATACAAGCAGATATTAAAACAGTTACAGCTCTTGGTTCATATGCAATGACCGCAATAACTGCCGTCACTTCTCAAAATACAAATGGTGTAAAATCAATCCAATCTATAAACCCAGCAGAAATATCGACGCAAATAGAATTTACATCAAAAGACATCAAGCCCGATGCAATTAAAATTGGAATGCTTCATTCTGTAGGAGTTATCAATGCAGTATTAAAGTCTTTAAATAAAATAAAGGTAAAAAAAATTATTTTAGATCCAGTCATGGTTGCAAAAAGTGGAACTAGATTAATTGATAATAGATCAATTAAAATTTTAAAATTAAAACTAATAAAAAAAGTTAGTTTAATTACACCAAATATCCCTGAGGCAGAAATTTTGACAAAAACTAAGATTTATTCAGTAGAAGATATGGTTGATTCTGCAAAAATTTTAATGAGTTTAGGAGCAAAAAATGTATTGATAAAAGGAGGACATCTTAAATCAAAAATAATGCAGGATATTTTTTTAAATAAAAATGAAATACTTGCTTTTAAAAACAAAAAAATTCATACAAAAAATACTCACGGTACCGGATGTACACTATCTAGTGCTATCGCTACATATTATTCATGTGGAAAAACATTAAAGAAATCTTGTGAGATGGCGATCAAGTATGTTAACCATTCAATTGGAACAGGGCCGAAGTATGGCAAGGGTCATGGGCCAATAAATCATTTAAGCGTAATAAACATAAATAAAAAATTTAAATGAAAAATGTAGTTGTTGTTGGATCTCAATGGGGAGACGAAGGCAAGGGAAAGATTGTTGATTGGCTTTCTAGTGAGGCGGATATTATTGTAAGATTCCAAGGAGGACACAATGCAGGGCATACTTTAGTAATTGACGGAGTTACATACAAATTAAGATTATTACCTTCCGGAATTGTAAGAAAAGATAAAGTTTCAATTATTGGAAATGGAGTTGTTGTTGATCCGTGGTCCTTATTTGATGAAATTAAAGAAATTAAATCAAAGGGTATCGAAATTAATCAAGAAAACTTAATTATTTCAGATGCTGCAAGTTTAATTTTGCCATTTCATAGAGAGATGGACGAACTAAGAGAAGATTCTGCAGGAAAGTCAAAAATAGGAACAACAAGGAGAGGAATTGGTCCAGCATATGAAGATAAAGTTGGCAGGAGATCAATAAGAGTTATGGATTTAGCTTCAGAAAAAAATTTGGATAATAGATTAGAAACAGCTTTAATGCACCATAACGCAATAAGAAAAGGAATAGGTAAAGAAATTTATAAAAAAGATAAATTAAAGCAAGATTTATTAAATATAGCACCAGAAATTTTAAAATATTCGCAGCCAGTATGGAAAAAAATAGATGAATTTAAATCACAAAAAAAAAAAATATTATTTGAAGGTGCACAAGGTATTTTGCTTGATGTTGATCATGGTACATATCCTTTTGTGACATCTTCAAATACTGTAGCTTCAGCTGCAGCAACTGGTTCCGGTTGTGGTCCAAATTCAATAAATTATGTTTTAGGTATTACAAAAGCTTATACTACTAGAGTTGGAGCAGGACCTTTTCCAACTGAGCTTACAGATGAAATAGGAGAAAAATTAGGAAGCATAGGAAAAGAGTTTGGAACAGTTACAAGTAGAAAAAGAAGATGTGGATGGTTTGATGGAGTATTGGTTAGACAAACAATTAAAATTGCCGGTATAGATGGAATAGCATTAACCAAGTTAGATGTTTTAGATCAATTAGATGAAATTAAGATGTGTGTTGCATACGAAATCGCTGGAAAAAAAATTGATTATTTGCCCTCAACTGCAGAAGATCAACTGAAAATAAAACCTATTTATAAAAATTTTAAAGGGTGGAATTGTTCAACCAAAGGTATAAAAAAATTTAATGACCTTCCTGATAATGCAAAAAATTATATTAAAGAACTAGAAAAATTTATAGAAGCAAAAGTTGCCAGTATTTCTACAAGCCCAGAAAGGAATGATACAATATTAATAGTAGATCCTTTTAGTGGCTAGTTTGCTGATATAAGATTTTTTGATTTTGCTGAATTCAGCATATGCTTCTGAAGTTTTTCAAAAGCTTTATTTTCTATTTGTCTAATTCTTTCTCTGCTTATTTTAAATCTCTTGCTTAAATCTTCTAAAGTAGAAGGTTCATCAGTTAATCTTCTTGAGTATAAAATTTCTTTTTCTCTATCATTTAAAATTTTTATAGAATCTTTTAAAAGATCTTTTCTTTGGTTAATTTCTTCATTTTGTGCAAATCTCAGTTCTTGATCCATTTCTTTGTCAACTACCCAGTCTTGCCATTGATCCCCATCTTCACCAACAGGAGAATTTAAAGAATGCTCTTTGCCTGACAATCTTCTATTCATCGAAACAACTTCATCCTCACTTACGTCTAATTTATTTGCGATTTCTGCTACATGTTCATTTCTTAAATCACCTTCACTTCTTGGGGCAATTTGATTTTTTAATTTTTTAAGATTAAAGAATAATTTTTTCTGAGCTGTAGTTGTTCCAATTTTAACTAAGCTCCATGATCTTAAAATATATTCTTGTATAGAAGCTTTAATCCACCACATTGCATAAGTTGCTAGTCTAAAACCTTTTTCAGGTTCAAATTTTTTTACTGCTTGCATTAACCCAACATTGCCCTCAGATATCATTTCATTCACTGGTAAACCGTATCCTTTGTAACCCATTGCAATTTTGGCTACCAATCTTAAATGGCTAGTAACTAATTTTTCAGCAGATTTTAAATTTCCAGTTTGTTTCCAGTTTTTTGCTAACATGTATTCTTCTTCAGCATCCAGCATAGGGAATTTTTTTATTTGTGCCAAATAAGAAGCAAGTCCCCCTTCATTTGAAAGAATTGGCAGATTATAGTTTTTTGCAGTATTCATTTTTGTTATTTATTTAGTTAAGAAAATTATTTTTACAATCTTTTTATTTACTTAATTTTCTTAGGATTTTAATAATTTTTTCAAGATCATATGGCAAAATTGAGGTAAATTTCATTTCTTTTCCAGTTTTAGGGTGTGTAAATCCTAAAACTTTAGCATGCAAAAATTGTCTACCTAGGTTGGAAATCATTTTTTCTAAATCCAAATTGATATTTTTTATTTTTTTAAATTTTTTTTTATACTTTTTATCTCCAAGTATATTATTTCCTTTATAGCTCATATGGACTCTAATTTGGTGTGTTCTTCCAGTTTCAAGTTTGCATTCTATAAAGCTAAAAGTTGGAATTTTATCGTTTTCAAAAACTTCTAATGTTTTATAATTTGTGATTGCCTTTTTTCCTTTTGTTAAGCCAACCTCCATAAGTTGTCTATTTTTTGAGCTTCTTGTTATTAATGTATCGATTTTACCAAATTGGGGTCTCAATTTACCCCAAATAAGAGTTTGATAGACTCTTTTTATAGAATGTTTACTAAATTGATTTGATAAATTTTCATGGCTAATATTATTTTTTGCTATCACAACCAAACCTGATGTTTCTTTATCTATTCTATGAACAATTCCTGGTCTTAGCTCATCACCAATATTAGATAAATTTTTACTATCGTAATGTATTAGAGCATTAACTAAAGTTTTATCATAGTCTCCTGCACCAGGATGCATAGATATCCCAGCAGGTTTATTAACAACTAGTAAATCTTTATCTTCATATACAATATCTAGTTTAAAGTTAAATGGTTTTAATGAAGTTTTTTTTGGCTCTGGTATTTCAAGATCAATAATGTCATCAAAATAAATTTTTTTAGATGGATCAGTAATATTTTTTTTATTAATTTTTAATTTTTTATTTAAGATTAAATTTTTTATTCTAGTTCTGCTAAGATTTTTTTCTTTATTTGATATAAATTGATCCACTCTTTGACCCTTTTCATCATCTTTAACAATTAAATTAATGGTATTTTTCATAAATTATAATATTAATACTATATGCGCTTGTAGCTCAACTGGATAGAGCGCCTGACTTCGGATCAGGAGGTTCTGGGTTCGACTCCTAGCAGGCGCACCATTTATTCGCCTATATTAATTAAAGTACCTTTTTTACGCGCTTTGCTAAATGAATAGTAGAATAAGGAAATTGAAATCAACAAATATAATCCATTTAAATAAAAGGCTTTAAAAATACTTTCAACGTTTACCACTCCATCAATTAAAATACTTCTTGCTTCTTCGAATATATAAACAAGTGGAAGCATATAGGCAATTTTTTGAAATATTTCAGGTAAAATTTCTACAGGATAATAAATACAACCAAACGGTGCTAACAAAAACATTGTTGACCAGGCAATGTTTTCAAATGACGGTCCAAATCTTAACAATCCAGAAGATACCAGTATGCCCAAAGTTATTCCAAATATATAAAGACTTAAGAATAATAAGAATAAACTTAAACCTAGGTCTAACAAGGAAATTCCAAATAAAGGAGAGGTTAGTAAAATTGCTGGGATTAAACCGATAAGCGCTCTAATTAAAGCCGTAAAAATTAATGAAATTAAAATTTCACTCTTCTTAATTGGAGCAATAAACAAATTTGTAAAATTTCTACTCCATATTTCCTCTAAAAATAACATATTAAAACCAATACTGGTTCTAAATAAAAAATCGTAAAGTATTGCACATGTTAGTATAACTCCAATAGCATTATTGTAATAAGAACTATAAGTAGAAAAGAAGTTTGAGATAAAACCCCATAAAGTTATTTGAATAGTTGGCCAATAAATCAAATCTAAAATTCTAGGAAAAGATCTTGTTATTAAAAAAAAGTGCCTTAAGAAAAGGCCATACATTCTACCTAAATTCATTTTAATTTCTTACAAGTTTTAAAAAAACTTCCTCCAAATTTTTTCTTCCATGTTTCTTAATTAAATCATCTGGTTTACCTTGGTCAATTATTAGACCATTTTTCATCATCATTATTGATGAGCATAATCTAGTAACCTCATCCATGTTATGAGAAGCCAATAAAATTGATACTTTTTTTTCTTTTTTATAATTCTCTAAAAACGTTCTAACAAAATCTCCTATCTCTGGATCTAAAGATGCCGTGGGCTCATCAAGTAACAAGACGCTAGGATCATTAATTATTGCTTTTGCTAAACTTATTCTATTTTTTTGCCCAGATGACAACTCCCCAGTAACTCTATTAAGTAAATTCTCTAATCTTAATTTGTTAACCAAATATTCTATTTTTTCATTTAAATTTTTTACCGAGTAAAGCTTACCATATACAATTAAATTTTGTTTTACGGTTAATTTTTTTGGCAATTCAATGTACGGTGAGATAAAATTTATTTTTTGTAAAATTTCAATTGGATTTTTTTCTATTTTTATTCCATTAATTAATACTTCGCCACTTGTGGGCTTTAATAAGCCTAATATCATACCGATTGTTGTGGTTTTTCCAGATCCATTTGGACCCAGTAAACCAATAATTTCATTTTCTTTAATCTCAAAGCTAATATTTTTTACAGCCTCTTTTGCTCCATAAGATTTTTTTAGATTAATAACTTTAATAGAATTTTGCATTACTTACCAGATGCCCTTTTTAATCTTTCGTTAATTACTTCACCGAAACCAATGTTTGGAATTCTCTCAACAACTATACTTTTATAATTTTTATTTTTAATCATTCTTAAAATTTTATATAAATTTTTTGCCGCCTGTTTAAGATTTTTAGTTTTACTTAAATAATAATAATTCTTATAAGATTTTTTTCTTTTTTTAATTAGAATAAATGCCTCATTATTTTTTGGTTTTAGAGTATTTAATTTTATAGGGATTCCAGGAGAATAATGTAATTTTGATTGACCTGGTACAGTAATTTTTTTATTTGTTCTATCATATTTAATATTTTTATTTAAAACTTTATTAATTTTTGTCCTTTCTATTCCACCAAGTCTTAATATTCTAGGTTTATCAACCAAACTTATTATTGTGGACTCTAATCCAATTTTAGATCTACCTCCATCAAGTATAAATTTAATCTTACTTCCAAATTCCTCTTTTACATCATCTTTAGAAACTGGACTTATTTTTGTTGAGATATTTGCACTTGGTGCAGCAAGAGGATATTTTAAAAGCCCAAGAAGTTTTTGAGTTAACTTATTTTTTGGGAATCTTACCGCTACTGTTTTTTTATTATTTGTAACGATTCTAGAAATACGACTTTTTTTTTTAAGTTTCAAAACAAACGTAAGTGGCCCAGGGCAAAACTTTTTATATAAAATTAAAAAATTTTTATTTATTTCACAATCTTTTTTTAATTGATTTAAATTTGAGTAGTGAACAATTGAAGGGTTATTTTTAGGTCTTTTTTTTAAAGAATATATTTTTTTAACTGATTTACTTGAATATGCATTTGCTGCAAGGCCATATACTGTTTCAGTAGGTATGGCCACACATTCATTTTTATTCAAAAAAAAGATGCTTTTTTTAATATTTGAAAGATTATTATTCATGTATTATCAACAACTAATATATGAAAGAAAAAATTTTTCCAAATAATAATAACCTTGATTCATTAGATGAACTAACCAAAGAAGTTAGTCATATCATAGAAAATTTAGAAAAAGAAAAAAACTTAGAAAATTCAATTGAAGATTATCAAAAACTCATCAAATTAAACAAGATTATAGAAAAAAGATTCCAAACTAATTCAAAAAATATTTCTTTAGAAACAAAAGATAAAATAGAGAAAATTATAAAAAAATTATGATTAAAAATTTAAATCGTATTGCAAATGATACAAATAAATTTTTGAACTCATATATTAAAAAACAATCAAAAACTGAATTAATTAAATCAATGAAATATGGACTACTGCCCGGAGGAAAAAAAATAAGATCCAAAATATTAATTGATATGGGAAGAATTTTTAATTTAAATTATAGATCTTTAATTAAGATCGGGGCAGCAGTAGAGTGTATACATGCTTATTCTTTAATTCATGATGACCTGCCTTGTATGGATAATGATTCGATTAGAAGAGGAAAACTTTCTACTCATAAAAAATTTGGAGAATCTACAGCTGTTCTTGCAGGAAATTCTTTGCTTACACTGGCATTCGAAATTCTAAGTGATAAAAATTTATTATTAAAAGAAAGAATAAAAATTAAATTAATTAATCTTCTTTCTGAATGTTCAGGGCACACTGGTATAGCAGGAGGTCAATACTTAGATTTAAATTATGAAAGAAAAAAAATAAAAAGAAAAAAAATAATTGAAATGCAAATAAAAAAAACAGGAAAATTATTTGCATTTTGCTGCGTTGCTCCAGCACTAATTTCAAACAAAAATCAAAAAGTTTTAAAGTTTTTTGAAAAAATAGGCTATGAAATTGGATTATTATTTCAAATTACTGATGATTTAATTGATTATAAAGGAATTACAAAAAAAGCTGGAAAAAAAACGAAAAAAGATCAAAAAAAGGGAAAAGCTACTTTAATCAGTTTACTAGGTTATAAAAATACTATTAAATACACTAACAAAATAAAAAATAATATTTTAAAAAAGTTAAGTTTTTATGGAAAAAAAAGTGAAAGCTTAAAAAAAACAATTTTACTTATTTTTGAAAGAGAAAAGTGATTAAAAAATATCAATATTTAGATAAAGTTAAATTTCCTTCTGATATAAAAAATCTAAATCCATCTGAACTAAAAATTTTAGCTAAAGAAGTTAGAGAAGAGATGATCGATGCAGTCTCAGTTACTGGAGGTCATCTTGGAGCAGGTTTAGGAGTTGTAGAACTAACTATAGCATTGCACTACGTCTTTGATACTCCTAATGATAAAATTATTTGGGATGTTGGACACCAAACCTATCCCCATAAAATATTAACTGGCAGAAAAGATAAAATAACAACTCTTAGACAAGGTAATGGCCTTTCAGGTTTTACGAGGAGGTCTGAAAGCGAATATGATCCATTTGGTGCAGCTCATAGTTCAACATCAATTTCAGCCGCGCTTGGCATTGCAACGGCAAACAAATTAGAAAAAAAAACTAATCAAGTTGTAGCAGTAATTGGAGATGGAGCAATAAGTGCAGGTATGGCTTATGAAGCAATGAATAATGCTGGATCTTCAAAAACAAAAATGATTGTAATATTAAATGATAACGATATGTCAATTGCAAAACCTGTTGGAGCAATGAGTACATACCTTGCAAAAATTCTATCAGGAAAAATTTACTTTAGCTTAAGAGAAACAATTAAACTAATAATTTCAGCTTTTTCAAAGAGATTTAGTGATAAAGCAAAAAGAGCAGAAGATTTATTAAGATCAGCAGTAACAGGAGGAACATTATTTAATTCATTAGGTTTTTATTATGTTGGTCCAATTGATGGTTATGATTTAGATAATCTAATTTCAGTTTTACAAAATGCAAAAAAACTAAACCATGAAGGACCAATAATGATTCATATAAAAACTGAAAAAGGAAAAGGATATGAATTTGCTGAAAAATCAGATGATAAATATCATGGAGTTACAAAATTTAATGTTAAAACTGGAATTCAAGAAAAAAGTAAATCCAATGTACCATCATATACAAAGGTTTTTGCAAAAACCTTGATTAAGCATGCCGAAAAGGATAGCAAAATTATTGGAATAACGGCAGCAATGCCGTCTGGTACTGGTATGGATTTATTTTTTGAAAAGTTTCCTCATAGAATGTTTGATGTAGGAATTGCGGAACAACATGCTGTAACTTTTGCTGCTGGATTGGCAACAGAAGGTTATAAGCCTTACGCAGCAATATACTCAACTTTTTTACAAAGAGCTTATGACCAAGTTGTTCATGATGTGGCAATACAGAATCTTCCTGTTAGATTTGCAATAGATAGAGCTGGACTTGTGGGAGCTGACGGACCAACACACGCAGGATCTTTTGATATTACTTATTTATCGACACTTCCAAACTTTATTGTTATGGCAGCAAGCGATGAAGCTGAACTTGTTAGAATGATTAATACATCTGTTGATATAAATAATAACCCATCTGCTTTAAGATATCCTAGAGGTAATGGTATAGGAGTTGATTTGCCAGATATTGATGAAATTATTGAAATAGGTAAAGGAAGATTAATCTTAGAAGGAAAAAAAGTTGCAATAATTAATTTTGGAGCAAGGTTGAATGAATGTTTATTAGCCAATGAAATATTAAATAAAAAAGGTATTGGAATTACATTAGTTGATGCAAGATTTGCAAAACCACTTGATGAAAATTTAATTTGGGAAATCGCAACTAACCATGAAGCAATAATTACAATTGAAGAGGGATCATTAGGAGGATTTGGCTCGCATGTTAGTCAATTTTTGTCAGACAAAAAATTATTAGATAATAACTTAAAGTTTAGATCAATGATTTTACCAGATAAGTTTATTGATCATAATAAGCCAGAAATTATGTATAAAGAAGCAGGTCTTGATGCTGAGGCAATAGTTTCAAAAGTTTTTGATGTTTTAAATTCAAAAGTTATTTTACAAAAACAAAATTAAAATTTATTTTCCACACTGAGCTTTATTCATTAAAAAGTGATCTAGTAGGACACAATGTATCATGGCTTCGCCAATTGGAACGGCTCTTATTCCAACACAAGGATCATGTCTTCCCTTAACAGAAATGGAAGTATTTTTTCCAAATTTATCTATAGTTTTTCTTGAACTTAATATTGATGAAGTTGGTTTTACGGCGAATGAAACTATAATTTCTTGTCCACTTGAAATTCCCCCAAGAATTCCTCCTGCGTTATTAGATTTAAATATTGGAGACTTACCTTTTTGAACTATTTCATCAGAATTTTCTTCACCTGTTAAAAGCGCTGAATTCATGCCTGATCCAATGTTAACCCCCTTTACAGCATTTATACTCATCATTGCTGAGGCTAAATCCATATCTAGTTTAGAATAAATTGGCGCTCCTAAACCTACTGGTATACCTCTAGCTCTAATTTCAATAATTGCTCCACAGGAAGATCCAGATTTTCTTATACCAAGCAAATATTTTTCCCATAGTTTTAATATTGATTTATCGGGGCAAAATAATGGATTTTTATTTATTAATTTATCGTTCCAATTTTTTGTATTACATCCAAGAATACCAAGCTGGGTAACAGCTCCAATAACTTTGTATTTTTTTCCTAATTTATTTTCTAAAACTTTTTTTGCTATTGCTCCAGCAGCTACTCTACTGGCAGTTTCTCTAGCTGACTGTCTTCCTCCTCCACGGTAATCTCTTATTCCATATTTTTTAAAGTATGTATAATCAGCATGGCCTGGTCTAAATTTATTTTTTATTGTTTCGTAGTCTCTTGACCGCATATCTTTATTGTAAATAATCATTGAGATTGGAGTGCCAGTTGTTTTTCCTTCAAACACGCCTGATAAAATATTTACCTTATCATCTTCTTTTCTCTGAGTTGTAAATTTTGATTGACCGGGTTTTCTCTTGTTAAGTTCAATTTGTATGTCTTTTTCAGTTATTTTTATATTTGGAGGGCAACCATCTACCACGCATCCTATAGCAGGTCCGTGAGATTCGCCCCAGGTTGTAAAACGAAATATCTTTCCAAAAGTATTAAATGACATTAAATATATTATATAAGTTATTTTGTTGAAATTATGAATCAAAAAAACTCACTTGGTATAGATTTATGCTTTAAGGAATTAGATAATCCAATAGATTTGTTTGTAGATTGGTTTAACGAAGCTAAAAAAACTGAAATTAATGATCCAAATGCTTTAGCTCTGGCAACTGTAGGAAAAAATGGGATACCTTCAGTTAGAATGGTTTTACTTAAAGATTTTAATAAAAAAGGATTTGTTTTTTACACAAATTTAAATAGTCAAAAAAGTAAAGAAATAAAATCAAACCCAAATGCATCAATGTGTTTTCATTGGAAATCAATATTAAGGCAGGTTAGAATTACTGGGCAATTGTCAAACGTTACTGATGAGGATGCTGACAATTATTACAATAGTAGATCATATGGAAGCAGAATAGGGGCATGGGCATCAAATCAAAGCAGTGTTCTAAAATCTAGAGATGAGCTACTAAAGTCAATTGAAAAATTTAAGAAAAAATACACAAATGAAAAAAATATACCAAGGCCAAAACATTGGTCAGGATGGAACTTAAATCCTATTGAAATTGAATTTTGGCTTGATGCTAAAGATAGAATACACGAAAGACTGCGTTACACTAGAAAAGAGGATGATAAGTGGGAAAAAAATCTTTTAAGTCCTTAATAAGATCTTTCCAAACTAAATGAAGTAAGATTTTTTAGAATTTCCTTATCCTTAGTTTCATCAAAAATACTCAAAGAATTAGAGGCAAGGTTAATAAAATATTCTGCTTTTGTGTAACAACCGGAAATTACATTATATTTTTTAATCATTAATAAAACTCTTTTAAATTCTTCATCGTTTCTTTCATCTTTTTCAAATAATTTCTTCAACTCAACTTTTTCATCATTATTAGCTTTTTGATATAGAAGAATAATTGGTAAAGTAACTTTTCCTTCATAAAAATCATTGCCTATTTTTTTTCCAAAGAATTTAAGTTCTGAATTGTAATCTAAAGTATCATCAGCTATTTGAAAAGTAAGTCCGAGATTTTTTCCATAAAACTCTAAAGCTTCTTTAATTTTACTTTCTTTATTTGCTAAAATAGAACCAACTTTTGTTGCCGCAGCAAAAAGCGAAGCTGTTTTTGAAGAAATTATTTTTAAGTAAGTTTCTTCGAGCATATCTATTTCACCTTTATGTTGTAGTTGCAAGACTTCACCCTGCGAAATTTCTGCAGACGTAGAAGATAGAAGTTTTAATATTTCTAAGTTTCCATCCTCAACCATCATTTCAAAGCATCTACTTAATAAATAGTCACCGACCAAAATTGACGACTGGTTTCCCCAAATGTTATTTAAGGTTTTTTTTCCTCTTCTGATTTTACTATTGTCGATTACATCATCATGCATAAGTGTAGCAGCGTGAATCAATTCAACACATGCTGCTAAATTTATATCTCTACTACCTTTAGAGTATCCACAAATTTTAGCTGCTCCTAATGTTAGAAGTGCTCTAAGTCTTTTTCCACCAGTTCTTAAATGGTAGCTTGTCATTTCATCAACAAGGCTTACTTTGCTAGATAATTTTAATTTAATTTTCTCTTCAACTAATACTAATTTTTCCTCAACTGAATTTTTAAGTTCAGAATACGAATTATTTATACGATTTTTTAATTGAACAACTGTTCCCATAGCTCAAAGTAGTACAATTAGCGCAATATTGCACTTATCAATTGACGCACCTTAAACTTCAACTATAAGTAGACTTTATATTAAATCAAAAGTTTTATAAGCATAGACATGTTCTCTTTTTTTAAAAAAAAAAAAATTATACCTCACATTAGACTAAGCGGAGTGATAGGTAATGTTGGAAAATTTAAACAAGGTATTGATTTTGCAGGACAAGAAGAAATAATTAAAAAAGCTTTCTCTATTAAAAAAGCGCCTGCAGTAGCCATTTCTATTAATTCACCAGGAGGGTCTCCCGTTCAATCACATCTGATACATGATTTTATTAGATCACAGGCAAAAAAAAATAAGAAAAAAGTAATAATTTTTGCTGAAGATGTAGCTGCATCTGGTGGATATTTAATTGCCTGTGCAGGTGATGAAATTTACGCAAACCAAAGCTCTATAGTGGGATCAATAGGTGTAATTTATTCATCTTTTGGTTTTAAAGATCTTATAAATAAAATAGGAGTTCAAAGAAGAGTTTATACCGCTGGTAAGAACAAAAGTACACTTGATCCTTTCATGGATGAAAAAAAAGAAGATATCGAAAGATTAAAAACTATTCAGCTAGATCTTCATAAAGACTTTATTGAAGTTGTAGAGAATAGCAGGTCAACAAAATTAAAAAAAGATAGTGGAATAGAATTATTCTCAGGAGAATTTTGGTCTGGTAGAAAAGCAAAAGAATTAGGCTTAATAGATGGATTAGGTAATGCAGATCAAATTTTGAGAGAAAAGTTTGGTGAAAAAATAATTATTAAAAAATTTGAGAAAGCAAAAGGCTGGCTAGCTAGAAAATTATCTTCAGAGAATCATACAGAAAAAGTAATTAGTATTTTGGAAGAAAGATCTATCTGGCAAAGGTATGGTTTCTAAAAAAAAAAATAAAAAACCTAAATTTCAATCATTTCAAGATACAATCTTGAATTTACAAAAATATTGGAGCAAACATGGATGTGTAATTTTACAACCATATGATTTAGAAGTTGGAGCTGGGACATTTCATCCTGCCACAACACTTAGATCTTTAGGAAGTAAACCATGGAGAGCAGCCTATGTTCAACCTTCAAGAAGGCCAACGGACGGAAGATATGGTGAAAACCCAAATAGACTTCAGCACTATTATCAATTTCAAGTTTTAATTAAACCTTCACCAAAAAATATAAAAAAACTTTATTTAAACAGTCTTTCAGCAATAGGAATTAAACATAAAGAACACGATATAAGATTTGTTGAAGATGATTGGGAAAGTCCAACATTAGGAGCCGCAGGCCTTGGATGGGAGGTTTGGTGCGATGGCATGGAAGTAACTCAATTCACTTATTTCCAACAAATGACAGGAATAGAATGTAATCCCATTTCAGTTGAATTGACATATGGACTAGAAAGACTTTGCATGTTTACCCAAGGAAAAAAAAATGTTTTTGATTTAGAATGGAATAACGATGGAGTTTTATATAGAGATGTATTTCATCAGTCAGAAAAAGAATTTTCAAAATATAATTTTGAATTAGCTAATACTGATAATTTATTTACAATATTTGATATGACAGAGAAAGAATCTAAATCTTTAATAGAAAACAAACTATCTTTACCAGCTTATGATCAATGTTTAAAAGCTAGTCATATTTTTAATATATTAGATGCTAGAGGAGTAATAAGTGTTGCACAAAGAGCTGAATATATAGCAAGGATCAGAGATCTTGCAAAAGACGTTGGTCAGATTTGGCTCGAAAGTCAAAAATAAAAATGGCTGAGTTTTTATTAGAATTATTTAGCGAAGAGATACCCGCTAAACAGCAGTCTGCCGCAAGAATAAACTTGCTTGCAAGTTTTAAAAGTTTTTTCGAAAAAGAAAATATAAATTACAAAGATGACGCTAAAGTTTTTTCCACACCAAATAGATTAGTTTTATGTTTTAAAAAAATTGAAAGAGAAACCCATCAAGCATCTCAAGAAATAAGAGGACCAAACATCAAAGCTCCAGATAGTGCAATCGAAGGTTTTTTAAAATC
>CACKXX010000017.1:0-2500 GCA_902604265.1 uncultured Pelagibacteraceae bacterium
CGGCACGCCTAATACATGCAAGTCGAACGAAGTAGCAATACTTAGTGGCAGACGGGTGAGTAACATGTGGGTATCTTCCCTTTGGTGAGGAATAACACGAGGAAACTTGTGCTAATACCTCATAAGTCTTTACGGAGAAAGCTTTATGCGCCATTGGATGAGCCCGCACTTGATTAGTTTGTTGGTGGGGTAATGGCCTACCAAGACTTTGATCAATAGCTGATTTGAGAGGATGATCAGCCACATTGGGACTGAGACACGGCCCAAACTCCTACGGGAGGCAGCAGTAGGGAATCTTGCACAATGGAGGAAACTCTGATGCAGCGATGCCGCGTGAGTGAAGAAGGCCCTTGGGTTGTAAAGCTCTTTCGTCGGGGAAGAAAATGACTGTACCCGAATAAGAAGGTCCGGCTAACTTCGTGCCAGCAGCCGCGGTAATACGAAGGGACCTAGCGTAGTTCGGAATTACTGGGCTTAAAGAGTTCGTAGGTGGTTAAAAAAGTTGGTGGTGAAAGCCCAGAGCTTAACTCTGGAACTGCCATCAAAACTTTTTAGCTAGAGTATGATAGAGGAAAGCAGAATTTCTAGTGTAGAGGTGAAATTCGTAGATATTAGAAAGAATACCAATTGCGAAGGCAGCTTTCTGGATCATTACTGACACTGAGGAACGAAAGCATGGGTAGCGAAGAGGATTAGATACCCTCGTAGTCCATGCCGTAAACGATGTGTGTTAGATGTTGGAAATTTATTTTCAGTATCGCAGCGAAAGCGATAAACACACCGCCTGGGGAGTACGACCGCAAGGTTAAAACTCAAATGAATTGACGGGGACCCGCACAAGTAGTGGAGCATGTGGTTTAATTCGAAGATACGCGCAGAACCTTACCAACACTTGACATGTTCGTCGCGACTCTAAGAGATTAGAGTTTTCGGTTCGGCCGGACGAAACACAGGTGCTGCATGGCTGTCGTCAGCTCGTGTCGTGAGATGTTGGGTTAAGTCCCGCAACGAGCGCAACCCTTACTTTTAGTTGCCATCATTTAGTTGGGCACTCTGAAAGAACTGCCAGTGATAAGCTGGAGGAAGGTGGGGATGACGTCAAGTCCTCATGGCCCTTACGTGTTGGGCTACACACGTGCTACAATGGCATTTACAATAGGAAGCAAGACGGCGACGTTAAGCAAATCCTAAAAAAATGCCTCAGTTCGGATTGTACTCTGCAACTCGAGTACATGAAGCTGGAATTACTAGTAATCGCGGATCAGCGCGCCGCGGTGAATGCGTTCCCGGGTCTTGTACACACCGCCCGTCACACCATGGGAGTTGGTTCTACCTTAAGGCAAAGCTTAAAACCTTTGACCACGGTATAGTCAGCGACTGGGGTGAAGTCGTAACAAGGTAGCCGTAGGGGAACCTGCGGCTGGATTACCTCCTTTCTAAGGATGATTAAGGATTATTTCTTAATCTAAATATTTAACAGGTTAATGTTGACCGTCCTCATTTCTCTTCTTAAAATAGTGTTTCTCTTTTCTGCATTAGGGCCGGTAGCTCAGTTGGTTAGAGCACACCCTTGATAAGGGTGGGGTCGAAAGTTCGAGTCTTTCTCGGCCCACCAATTTAATGGGGGATTAGCTCAGCTGGGAGAGCGCCTGATTTGCATTCAGGAGGTCAGCGGTTCGATCCCGCTATCCTCCACCACGAAACACTTAGTTATTTTATTTGTAAATATATTTTAATATTATCAATATCTATATCCGATTGTTCGAATAGATGAACAATCAAAGAATGTTCGAATAGATGAACATTCCAACAAAATTTGATTCAACACAGAATTTTTTTCTGTGCATAAATCAAGCGTTTAAGGGCGTGTGGCGGATGCCTTGGCACTGAAAGCTGACGAAGGACGTGGTATACTGCGATAAGTTACGGGGAGCTGTATGCAAGTTTTGATCCGTAAATTTCCGAATGGGGAAACCCACCACTTTATGTGGTACTTTAAACTGAATTCATAGGTTTAAAGAGATAACCTGGAGAACTGAAACATCTAAGTAACCAGAGGAAAATAAATCAATTGAGATTCCGTTAGTAGTGGCGAGCGAAAGCGGACTAGGCCTGTAGATTTGTTAAAAAAATTTGAATAGTTTGGAAAAGCTAACCATAGAGGGTGATAGTCCCGTATTAGTAATGTTTAACAAATTTCTTGAGTAAAGCGGGACACGTGAAATCCTGCTCGAATATAGGGGGACCACCCTCTAAGCCTAAATACTCTTCAGTGACCGATAGTGAACTAGTACCGTGAGGGAAAGGTGAAAAGAACCCCTATTAGGGGAGTGAAATAGAACCTGAAACCGCATGCCTACAATCAGTCGAAGCTCTTTTTAGAGTGACGGCGTACCTTTTGTATAATGGGTCAGTGACTTAATTTATTAAGCAAGCTTAAGCCATCTAGGTGTAGGCGCAGCGAAAGCGAGTCTTAATAGGGCGATTAGTTTAGTGAATT
>CACKXX010000017.1:5000-15522 GCA_902604265.1 uncultured Pelagibacteraceae bacterium
GTATAAATTAGCGAAATCAAAAAATGTTTGTAATATAGCTTTAGGACTTAATTTGGATGGCGGAGGAACATTTTGTCATGTTGCAGAAGAAATCTTTAAAGTAAAATATAGAAAAATTATTCCTATTTCTTCAAGAGTTTATGGCAAGAATAAAAAAATAATAAAAAAAAAATTTACTTATTTTGCAAGAAAAAAAAATGGTTATCTGAACAATTGGAGAAAATGTGAAAATGATTTAAAAAAAAATAAATTAATTGAATATTTTAAAATTTATCAGAGTGACTATAAAATAATTAAAATGAATACCAGTAAAGTTACTAAATTTATATTGAAAGAATTGAGAAAAAATCCAAATTATCTTATTAGGTAAAATTATTTCTTCAATATTAAAAGTGAGAGAGATAGACCAACTCCAAATCCACAGAGAATTAAGTTCTTTGAATTTTTAAATTTAGTAAAGTTATCTTTTATCAGATAAGGTATTGAACTAGAAACAAGGTTTCCATATTTATGAAAATTTTTGGGTAAAAATACTTTTTTATCAATATTTTTTTTAATTTGATTGTGAACAATATTCCCAGCTTGATGTAGATAAATTGAACTTGAAAAATTTTGGTATTTTTTTATCTCTGGTAATACATATTTAATTGCAAAAGACAATACCGCTGGCCCATCCATAAAAATTTCATTTTTGCTAAAACATAAATCTTTTTCTGTATTTGCAATATTTTTAAATTTTCTTAAAGTATTTCTAAAACCTTTTTTTGAATATTTTACAATAGAAGCAGATGCTCCATCGCTAAACAGTGGTCTGATTGATCTATTTTTTGGATTTATAAATTTTGAATAAGTATCTGAAGTAACTATTAAAATATTACTTTTCTTTTTAGCAGATATAATATCGTAGGCGATCGACAATGCATCCACATATCCTGTGCAACCAAGATTTAGGTTTATACAATGTGCATTTTCTATTTTAAGAGCGCTAGAAATAAAATTTGACACACCAGGAAATTTTATAGAAGGAGTATTTGTTACACTTATAATATGGCTTATTGATTTTAAAACTGATCTTGGTATTTTTTTACAAACTTCTATAGCATTTTTTTCAGAAGTTTCATTCTTATTAGATATATATCTTTTTTTTATACCTACCAATTTTTCTATTGAATTTCTTTTTAAAGAAAATTGTTTTTCAATAACATTGTTTTTTTCAATTTTTTTTCCTAACTTAGTTTCAATCCTACTAATTTCGATCATACTATATTTACTTTTTTTAAATTAATTTTTTTTTTTAAAATATTTTTAAACGATAATACAATTTTATTCTTTGTAATAAATTTTACTTTTTCCACTTTATTTTTTGGCAAATATTTAAGTGTTGATAAACCCATTTTATTTTTTACTAATCCTAAATTAATTATATTTACTCTAACTTTTCTTAATTTTTGTTCCTCTCCTAAAATTTTTGCTGACAATTCCAAAGCATTTTTAGAAATGCTGTAGTAAGCATTCCCTTTTTGGTTATTCTTTGATGCAATTGAAGATATAAAAAAAATTGATCCGTTTTTCTCTAAGATATTATTATCTATTGCCAATTTAGCTACAAGAAGAGGAGCAAACAAGTTTACCTTTAGGGCTCTAACGAATATTTTTTCGTTAAAATTACTTAAAAATGAATTTGAATATTCTCCATTAAATATTAAGACATTTCTATATTTTTTTTTATTTTTTTAAATATTTTTTTAAGACTAATTTCTGAATAATCTTTTACTTTAAAATTTTTTTTATAAAATCTTGAACTTTTTCTACTTAGATTGTCAGTATTTTTTATACTTTTTGCAATTTCTATTGCAATTTCACTTGATCCACCAACAAATAAATTTCGCACTAATTTTTAATTGTTATAGTTATTAAATTATCCAAATCTTTAAAAGTTTTAATTTTTTTAAATTTTCTATGATCTATAGTTTTTTTATATTTTTCATCAATTGATGTAATTATATTAATCTTGGTCATTGAGTCCCAATTATAATCTTCTACCTGCAAACCTTCTTTTATATTTTTTATTGACTCATTAAATGATTTAGCTATTAACTGTTTATGTTTCATCGAAAACAACTTATTATATAAGATGACCTTGTCAATAAAAAAAAAAATTTTTAACTTTGCAATTGGATTACAAAAATTTCCAAGAAGTATAACTGGCAAAGGCAATCGTCAAACTTTAAATTCAATCAAGAAAGTTTTACCAAATCTAAAACTTTATAATGTAAAGTCAGGATATAAAGCTTTTGATTGGACTGTTCCTGATGAATGGATTTTTAATGATGCATACATTGAAGATCCTAATGGAAAAAAAATAGTCGATGCAAAAAAAAATTTTCTACATTTAGTTAATTATTCTCATCCAATTAAAAAAAAAATAAGTCTAAATGAACTAAATAAAAATTTATTTTCTTATAAAAAAATTCCTAATGCCATACCCTACGTTACTAGTTACTACAAAAAAACATGGGGATTTTGTATTACACAGAACCAAAGAAAAAAATTTAAAAAAGGTCTTTATAAAGTGAATGTAAATACAAAATTTAAAAAAGGTCAATTAGACTATGGAGAATATTTTATAAAGGGTTATTCAAAAAAAGAAATTTTTTTATCTTCATATATATGCCATCCGTATATGGCAAATAATGAAATTTCTGGACCAACAATTCTAACTTTTTTATTAGATTATTTTAGAAAGAGAAAAAATTATTATTCAATAAGAGCAGTTTTTATTCCAGAAACAATAGGATCAATAGTTTATTTAAGCAAAAAACTTCCAATTTTAAAAAAAAATGTTATTGCGGGCTTTAATTTAAGCTGCCTTGGTGATCAAAGATGTTATTCATTTCTTCCATCTAGGAATGGAAAAACATTATCAGACAAAGTATCTGAGTCAGTTCTAAAATGGACAGACAAAAAATACAAAAAATACTCTTGGCTTGAAAGAGGCAGTGATGAAAGACAATACTGTTCCCCAGGAGTAGATCTTCCAGTTGCATCAGTTACAAGATCAAAATTTGGAGAATATCCTGAATACCATACATCATATGATGATTTTCATAGGGTAGTCACCCCAAGTGGACTACTGGGCAGCTATGAACTCTATATTAAGCTTATAGATGCTATTCAAAATAATTATTGTCCTAAATACAAAATTTTATGTGAGCCTAAATTAAGCAAGTATAACCTGTATAATCCACTAAGAAAAAATAAATATTATAAATATTCTCACAAATCTACAATTACTGACCCGATTATAAATATATTAAGTTATGCAGATGGAAAGAATTCTCTTTTAGACATTTCTGATAAAATAAAACTTCCAATATGGATTTTGATCGATATATGTGACGAACTTTACAAGAAAAAGTTAATTAAAAAAATTAGGATATAGTTGATTTTAAAAAATGAATAAAAAAAAAATTAAAATATCAGATCCTAAATCTTTGCATAAAAAGAGACAATTTCTTTATGACACAACTCTAAATTATAGAAATTCATTTTTAGATAAACAAAAAAATCAATATAAGTCAAAATATCTAGAAAAGAGAAATTGTCCGGTATGTAATTCATCAAAAAAAAAGAATATTTTTTTTAAAGAAGGCTCTAAATTTGTATCATGCAAAGTATGCAAGATGGTTTACTTGGATCCAGTTTTTAAGGACAAATATTTATTTAAATATTATTCAAATTCTCCAGATGTGCAGGCAAATGCACATGTTAAAGAAAAAAAATTCTATAATTCAATTTATAATTCTGGAATTGATATAATAAACAAAAAAAAAAAAATTGGTAAACTTATGGATTTAGGTTGTAGTGGTGGTTTCTTTTTAGATATAGCAAAAAAAAAAGGATGGGAAACATTCGGTATAGAAATAAACAAAAAAGAATTTAATATTGCTAAGAAAAAAAATCATAAAATATGGAATATAGAATTATCTAAAATAAATAAAAAAGAAAAATTTGATGTCATCACATTGTGGGATGTGTTTGAACACATAAAAGATCCACACGCCATACTTAAAGAAATGAAAAAAAGACTTAATAAGAAGGGGTTGATTTTTTTACAAGTTCCAAACTCTCATTCAATAGCGGCACAAATTTTAAGAGAAAAGTGCAATGTATTTGACCCAATAGAGCATGTGAATTTATATAATGTAAATTCTTTAAAGAAATTATTTTCATTAACTAATTTTAAAGTGGTTAATATAAAATCTATTATAGACGAAATATCAGTTGTAAAAAACTTCCTAAATTATGATGATCCTTATTTAGGGAATTTTGAAAATTCAAAAAAAATTAACTTTTTAGATAAAAAAGTAATTCATGATAATTTTCAGGGTTATAAATTACAAATATTAATTAGTCCTAAATAAATTTTATTTTAAAATATGTATAGATATCCAAAAAATGAAACTGGATTTTTAATAAGAAATAAAAAAAATAGAATATCAAAAAAAAATGTATACGATTTTAAAAAAAAAATATTCTCTTCATGATTATATAAAACTAACATCCAAAGATTTTAATTTAATAAATAAAAAAAAAAAATTTTTTCATCACTTTAATCTAGAATGGACCGGTCATAAGAAAGGAAGATTGTACTTAATTGTTAGAATACTGAAAAAAGGTTCTTTTGATGGAAAAGTTTACAAACCTCCTATAATAAGTTCAAAAAAAGTTTTTTTAGCAAAATGTCTTGGTACAAGAAATAATATTACTTATGAAAATTTAAATAAGCAAGATTTTGCTTTCAGTTTAAAAAATATAAAAAATAAAAATAAGCTTAAAAAAACTATAATTAGAAGATATAAAAAAAGTTTACCTCATTTTAAAAAAAATGAATTAATAAATTTAGGAGTAGCAATTACTAAATTATCAATTTTACAAGAATCAAGCCTTAGTAGTTTTTTAAAATAAAATAACTTTTATTATAATTTATTTATTGTATAAAAAATCATGAAATTAAAAAATAAACTCAAAAACTATACAAAAAAAACAATTGCAGTAAAAAAAGGACTGAACAAAAGATTAAAAAATAAAGAAGCACTAAGTTTATTTGTTTATGATGAGTTTTTAGCAAACTCAAGTTATGACAGAATTCAGAAAATACTTTCAAAATATGAGTTATTTAAAATTACTGAGAAAATACCAGGCGATATAGTTGAATGTGGTGTACACAAGGGAAGTGGTATTTATTTGTATTCTAAATTTTTGAAATTATTTAAACCACATTCACTAGCCAAAGTTGTTGGTTTTGATTTTTTTGGAAAACCTCAAAAAGTTAAAAATAAGTATAAATTAGATTATATGTGTAATCTGGATCATAGAGGCATTGGTTCATCAAAAAAAACAATTATTAATAATTTAAAAAAATTTGGTATAAATAATGTTAAATTGATTTCTGGAGATGTATGCCAAACTACAAAACAATATGTAAAAAGAAACTTAGGCTTTAGAATTTCCATGCTTATTTTGGATGTAGATAATTATGAAGGAACAGCAGAATGTTTGAGGAATTTATATCCAAGTGTGACAAAAGGTGGAGTGATTATATTTGATGAGTATGCACTTGAAAGCTATGGGGAATCTGATGCTGTTGATGAATTTTTAAGAGATAAGAAGCTCAAACTAAAAACTATTCCTTGGTCTTCTACGCCCTCTGCTTATATAATTAAAGATTAGTTTATGTCTACAACTACTAAAATATCGAATTATAAAAAAATTGTAAATTTTGAACATTCTTTAAGGGGAGATTTTGAAAATTTAAATTACAATCCTACATTTAAATCTTCAGCTATTTTTTTTGTTATTAATAATAAATATATTAATACCAAAATCAGTTTTTTAAACTATTGGAAAATTAAGAATGCTAATATCGATATCTCTTGCCAATTTACAATTAGAAAACAAAATGGAGAAAAAATTTTAAGAAAATTTTTCAAGATTTCAAATAATACATACAAAATTTCATTAGAAAAGTTATTGAAAGAAAATTTAAAGATATTCAATTTTATTGGATCAATCGAATTAGAACTTCATTCTAGCTACGATCTAAAATATAGCTTCCCTGCTATCGACGCAATTTATGAAACTAAGGAAGGTATTTCTCTAGTCCATAGCAATCAAAGAGTTTATGATAATCTTGATGATGTCAAATTAAACGAAAGTTTAAATCAAACTCAAACTGGTTTTGATATTCATTTGGATAATAAAAATGAAACATTTATAACTGCAATAAATGGACCAGTAAATTTGAATAAAAAAAAATTAAATATAGTATTCTACAATTTACAAGGTCATAAACTTAAAGAAAGTATTCAATTTGAAAATATAAAACCTTACCAGACAATTTATTTAGAGCTTAAAAATTTCAAAAAGTTAAAAAAATTTTTAAAAAATAAAAGAGGATTTTGTAAAATTGATTTACCTACCCAAAATATTTTTAATAGAATACTTGTTGGAACAATATCTAATGATAAAAAAAATATAACAACTACTCACAGTTATTATGACTGTTCAAATACCAAAGACTTTATTAAAACAAGCAATATTAGAAAGGAAGAGTATCATTGTTACTTACCATTTAATTTGATTAAAAATGTAGATTTAGAAATAGTTATTTATCCAATTTTTTCTAGAACCAATTTAAAAATTGCTTTAGAGGAGTTTAATAAAAATGGTAAAAGAAAAATAATAAATAAAAACTTAATTAATATTAACAAAAATTTTAAAGAGCCTAAAATAATTGAAGTGAGTAGTGCTATTTTAAAAGCAAAAAATAAAGCAGTAGATTATAATAATGTATTTTGTCTAAATATTACTTCTGACGACAACCTAATACCATCAAGATTTACATTTGGCTTTAATTACAGACAGAGATCTATTGGCAGCAACATAAGCGAGTCAATGATTGTTAATCATGGTAAAAATATAAAAGGTAGAGGTTTTTATTGGGGACCAGTTTTCTGTTCAAAAAAAATTAAAACACTAATTGCATTAAGCTCTGTAAATAAATTAAAAAATAATTCAGTGTCAAAAAGTAATTTAGTAAAAATGAATATTTATGGATCTGAAAAAATTATATTAACTAAGAAATTTAATATTAAATCTCCTCAAGGTTTTAATTTAGATTTAGATAAATTGATAAATTCAAAGTATAAAAAAAAAGATGAAATTTTTTGGTTTACACTTGAAACCCAAGAAAAAAACATTTTGTGCAAACATGTTCACCTAAGCAAATATGGTCATGTGTGTGCTGATCATGCTTTTTAAATTCTTTTTAGAAATAAAAATAAATTTTTATATTTATAGATAACTTCAATTATTATTGAATAAGTAATAGTTGATAAAAATGTATATCCGAAGAAAGGTATAGCTAGAATGTAACAGTCGATTAATCCAGTTATAGTGTATCCGTACGAACCTGAAAGCCAGACGCCAAAATTTGTGAATATAAAAAATAATATTGCTCCTGAAAGAGCACCTAAAATTCTAAATTTAAAATCTAAATAAGCAAAATATTTTGACAATAAACCAATTATTATTACGCTGCCCCATGTAAAAAATAATACATTATGAAATCCAATAAAAATATCCGTAATGACAAAACTAAATAAAACTATAGGCATATATATTGTTCCAAAAATTAAAGGTATGTAAAAGCTTATTGCTATCAGGCTTGTAAAATTTGGAGGATGAGGAATAAATCTTGTTAATGCAATTGAAAATAATGTTAAAAGAGTAATTTTAATTAAGTTCATTAAAATTAATATTATAGAAATCCTCAAAAATCACAATTGTTTATTTATTTTTTTATTTAATTTTTTCATAATTAAAATTTTTTGCTCATTATCCATTATGTACCAGTCTTTAATTTCTTCAATAGATCGACCACAACCAATACAGCGGTTAGTTTTTTTATCTAATTCACAAATTTGTTTACATGGAGAAATTATCATATTCTAAAATGATCTTTTAAAGCCAAATCTTATTCTTCTACCATCCTGGCTATAAGTTGCTGGTTTTTCATATCTTTCATTAAGCAAGTTTGTTAATTTTAAGTAGAGTGTATTTCCTATAAAATTTTTCGTTATTGACAAATCAACAATATCTGTACTTTTTTGTTTTGAATTCGCTGATCCATCCCAATCAACATATTTACCTGTATATTTATAATTTATATTTAAATTAACAAAGCCAAGCGGAGTCGAAACTTTATTTTTAAAATAATTTAAACCATATGATAAATCTGGCCTTCGAGCTTGTGCCTGTCCATTTGTTTTTCTACTTTTTGAAAAAATATTATAAATAGATAAACTTTCATTATTTCGATTAAAGGATAATTCATTTTCTAAACCTTCTTGATTTATATCAATTAATTGATTTTCGTGTTTACTATAAGCAGCATTAGTCTCAATTTGATCATAAACTTTAGCCCTATAAGCAGTTGAGTTAAAAGTAATATTTTCAAAGATATTGTATGTTAATGATAATTCATTTGTCTCACTTTTTTCAGGGTTAAGATTAACATTGCCTCCAATTCCATAATTATCCGAACCATACAATTCATATAAAGTTGGATTTCTTAAGCCTGTAGAATGCGTTAAACCAAATTTAAATTTACCAAAAAGTTTTGTAAAATTGACTTTATAAGTTTCGTTCTGACCAGTGGTATTATGATCATCCGATCTTAAATAAATTGATAAAATTGAATTTTCATTAAATTTATATCCAATGTTTCCAAAAACACCAAGGTCCTTCATGTGACCTTTAGTAGAAGCAGTATAGCTACCTCTATTTTCAAAAGCTCCCCAATCATATTTATATTCAGTTCCATAACCAAATGAAAATTTATTAGTTGATTTATTTTTACTCTCACCTCTAATAACTAGAGATTCACTATCATACTCATCTAAATAACCAGAATTTTCATATTCTCTATCATAATTATGATAATGTAGAATTAGATTGTTTTCAGATTTTTTTGAAACATGTTCCAATCCAGTTTGAATCGTATACATACGATTATCAGAAACATAACCAAATTCATCAGTGGCACTTCCATCATAATCAGCAACAGTTTTTCTAGAATAAGCAGTAGATCTAAATTTTAAATTATCATTTATCCATTTTTCACTATTTAAGTTTACTTGAAAGTTTTCTGCCCCATCATATTCGGCTCCATCAGCTATTGCACTCGCTGTTTCGCTTAATGTTGCAGAGCTTTGAAAATTTAAGTGCCAATCATTATCTGTGATCATAGTATAGTTGGCACCAAATGAATTATTTTTTAAACCGTAACCATTGACTGAATAGCTATTAGTATAATCTATAGCAGTTATAAAATTTATAGCTCCCGCAATGGCGCTCGGTCCAAAATGTGCACCACTTGAGCCTTTATAAATTTCTATCTTTTGAATACCTTGAATAAAATCTTGACCAAAATCATGAAGTCCATCAGTCACTGATTGGTCATTAATTGCAATTCCATTAATCATTACAAGTGTATGGTTAGACTCAGATCCTCTTGTAAATACTGACGTTGATTGTCCCTTCGTTCCAGACTGAAAAACATCAAGTCCAGAAACAAGCTTCAAAACATCATTTGTATCTACAGCACCCAAGTTATCAATTTCTTCTTTTGTTATAACTATTTTATTTATTCCAAGCTCAGAAAACTCAGAGGTATTTGGTGTTTTGCTAATTACAATACAAGGAGTACCTTTTCTATTATCCCATTCACAATTTTTTAAATTTTCTGCATAAGAATTGGATAACAGAAATATTAAAATTAAGAAAATTCTCAAAAGCATAAATCCTTTCATTTATCTTTCCTAATTTTTAGGAATAGTTTTATTACTCCTAAAACTTAGTAAAAGTTTTTTACTCCTTAACTTAAGGAGTAGTTAATTTAATGCCGATGTTAATTTTACATTGTAGAACTAGACTTTTCCTGGCCTTCATCCAACAGCGGACTTCACTGGGTGGTGCTCGGACTTTAACCGTTGCAGGAACAGCAAATGAATTTCACACTTATTTCCCACCATGCATTTCAGTGTAAAGAGATATATAACTAAATAGAAAAAATTGTCAATTATTTTTTAAATGAAAAAAAGAAAAGAAAAAATATATTTAATTAGGTGTAGTAGTAATCCAAAAATAGGTCTAGGCCATTTCATGAGATGTTTAAAAATTTATAACAAACTAAAAAAAAAAAAAGAAAAAGCAATCATGTTTATAGATAAAAAACTTGATTTTATGAATAATTTTAATTTTAAATTTTATGAAATTTATCCAAAAAATAAATCATTTAAAGATGAAAAAAAGGATGCTGAAAAATTTATCGCATTAGTTAGAAAAAAATATAGAAATTATAATTTTATAATTATCAAAGATGATTATAGGCTCAAATATAATTGGGAAAAAACTGTAAAAAATAAAATTAATTCAAGAATGGTTACGCTTACTGATT
>CACKXX010000018.1 GCA_902604265.1 uncultured Pelagibacteraceae bacterium
ATTATTAATTCCAATTAAAGCTTCTTTAAATCTTAGAGCACTTTTTGCTTCTTTAATCGTGTGTACCTCAACTATAACTGACATATTTAATTTTAAGGCCTCATCATATAATTCATCAGCAAGTTTATCACTTATTCCTGCTAAAATAATTAAAATTGCATCAGCGCCTTTGCTACGTGCCCAATAAATTTGATATTTATCAACAAAAAAATCCTTACATAATATAGGAAGACCAGTATCTGTAACTTTACATAAAAAAATATCCTGCATATCACCTAAAAAATGTTCTTCCTCAGTCAAAACAGATAAACATGTTATATTTTTGTTTTTATATATTTTAGCTATGTGTTGTGGGTAATAATCTTTAATTAAAACACCAGCAGAAGGGCTGGCTTTTTTAATTTCTCCAATAATTGATATTTTATTATTCTTAATATTATTTAAAATTTTATCTTTAAAATTATAATATTTTCTTCCATACATATGTTCATATTCAATAATATTTTCTTCATATTTTTCTATAGAAAACATAGATTTTCTTTTTTCAATTTCCTTTATTCTATTATTAATTATTTTTTGAAGTATATTTTCAGACATTTCGTAATTTTTCCAGGTGTGAAAAAGTTTTTCCAGAAAGAATATATTCTCTTGCATTATTATAAGCATCAGTAAATTCTGAGAATTTTTCTCCAACAATTAAACCAGCCGCAGCATTTAAACAAACTGCTTTAGAAAAATCATTATCTTCACCTTTAAATATTTCAATCATTTTATTAGCATTAAATTTTGCATCATTACCTACTAAATTTTGAAATTTATCAGCATTTACACCTAATGAATTTGGATCTATGTTAATTTCAGATATTTTATCGTCTTTTAACTGAATTACTTTCGTTTTTGCATAGGGAGATATTTCATCTAATCCATCTTCACTATTAACTATCCAAGCAAATTTTATATTTAAATTTTTAAGTCCTTCAGCAAAAATTTTTAATAGCTTTTTATCAAAAACACCAACTACTTGTCTTGTAACAAGAGCAGGATTGCTTAAAGGACCAATCATATTGAATATAGTTCTTTTTCCAATTTTTTTTCTAGTAGGACCAACAAATTTCATTGCACTATGATAATTTGGCGCAAACATAAAACCAAAATTATTTGTATTTATTTGTTCTTCTATATCTTTAGGTTCTAAGTTAATTTTAATATTTAATGCTTCTAATACATCTCCAGATCCACATTTCGAAGAAACAGCTTTATTTCCATGTTTAGCAACCTTAATACCCATACTGGCTAGCAATATTGCAGAAGCTGTTGAAATATTTAATGTATTCATTCCGTCTCCACCTGTTCCACATGTATCGACGCAATTTTGAACATTTACTCTTTTTGATTTATCTCTTAAAACATATACACCACCAGCAATTTCATCTGAAACCTCACCTTTAATAGATAAAAGAGTAAGAAAATCAAATATTTCATCTTCACTAGCTTTACCATTCATTAATATATTGAAAGCTGACTTACTTTCTTCAAAAGACAAATCTTGTTTTTTTTTAAGTTTTTCTAAAAATTCTCTCATTAGTTTTTATAATTTATGAAGTTTTTTAAAATTTTTATTCCAATGGTAGTTTTTATACTTTCAGGATGAAATTGTACTCCATGAATATTATATTTTTTATGCATTACCCCCATGATTATACCATCTTTTGTTTGTGCAGTGATTACAAGATTTTTTGATAAAGTTTTTTTATCAATTATTAAACTATGATATCTTGTAGCCTCAAAGGTCTTGGGCAAATTTTTTAAAATACCAATTTTAAAAGATTGAATTTTGCTTGTTTTTCCATGCATTAATTTTTTTGCTTGAATAATTTTAGATCCAAAAACTTGTCCAATTATTTGATGACCTAAACACACACCAAGTATTGGAATTTTCTTATATAGTTTTTTAACAATTTTTAAACAATTTCCTGATTGATCTGGATTACCTGGACCTGGTGATATTACAATCTTATTATATTTTTTTTTAATAATTTCTTTTTCAGTAATTTTGTTATTTCTTATTACTTCAACATTTGCTTTTAAAGACGATAGGTAATGATAAAGGTTAAAAGTAAAACTATCGTAATTATCTATTAATAATATTTTCATTTTATTCTAATGATTTTAATAAAGCTTTTGCTTTATTAACTGTTTCTTTGTATTCGTTAATTGGTTTGCTATCAGCAACTATCCCAGCACCAGCTTGTACATAAAATTTGTTATTTTTTGAGACAGCAGTTCTTAAAGCTATACATGTATCAAAGTCTCCATTTGCAGAAAAATACCCAATTCCACCAGCATATACTTTTCTTTTTGTATTTTCTAATTCGTCAATAATTTCCATAGCTCTTATTTTTGGGGCTCCAGATACAGTTCCTGCAGGGAAACCAGAAAGTAGAGTATCAAATTTTGAAAATTTTCTATTAAACTTGCCAATTACATTAGAAACAATATGCATAACGTGTGAATATCTTTCAATTACAAATTTTTCTGTAACTTTAACGGTATTAATCTTAGATACTTTTCCAGTGTCATTTCTACCAAGATCTAAAAGCATTAAATGTTCAGAAAGTTCTTTTTTATCATTTAACAAATTTCTTTCAAAATTTTTATCTTCTTTTTTGTTTTTTCCTCTTGGCCTAGTTCCAGCAATAGGTCTTATTGTAATATTATTGTTTCTTAATCTGACTAGAATTTCAGGACTAGCACCAATAATTTGAAAATCTTTAAAATTAAAAAAATACATAAAGGGAGAAGGATTATTAATTCTAAGTTTCTTATAGATTTCGATTGGGTTTTTAGTAAGTTTAGCTTCAAAACGTTGACTTAAAACAACCTGAAAAATATCGCCAATTTTGATATATTTCTTAGCTTTCATAACATTTTGTATAAATTTATTTTTTGAAATATTTGATTTAACTACAATTTTTTTTTCAAATTTAGCTTTACTTAAATTTGAACTATAATTTGATATAAATATTAAGTTATTAATTTGATTTGTTATAGAGTTAAATTTTTCTTTATAATTTTTTATTTTTTCGTCAGAAAAGCAATTTTCTATAAAATAAATTTTTTGTTGATGATTATCGTGTATTATTAATGTTTTAGGTCTTAAAATTCTTACATCAGGTATTTTTAGATCATCATAACAAGAATTTGATATATTTTCTATATATCTAATAACATCATATGAGAAATATCCTGATAATAATGAGCTTATTGGTGGAAGATTTTTTGGTATTTTAAATTTAAAGTTTTCAATTATATTTTCTATATTTTTTTTTGGACTACCTTTGATTGTAATTTTTTTATTATTTTTGTAAATAAAACACTTATTATTATTAAATTCCCATATTTTATCAGGATTTCTTCCAAAAATTGTATATCTTCCTTTAATTACTCCTTTTTCAACCGACTCAAAAACAAAACTATTTTTTTCATTTAAAAAATTATTTATTAAATTATTAATTTCTTTTAATCCGTTAGTTTTTAACGAATAGTATATAATTTGATTTATTTTTTTTTTGTGATTTTTAATAAACTTTTTGAGATCAACATTTAGCATTATTATCTGAAATAATTTTTCATTCTTTCAAGGGTCTTCTCGTTTATTTTGATTTTATATTTTTCATTTAATAAAAAATCGTATGAATTATTAATACTATCTTTTATATTTATATTTGTTTGATTGCTAAATTTTTCATTTTCTTGACCGTTTTTAATTAAATCACTTTCATAAATATTTTTTACTTTAATTAAATATACATTATTATTTTCATCAGATATTAATGAAAAATTATTTAAACTTAACGAATATATTAGTTTAACAGAATCTGAGGTAAATTTATTTGTATCTTCAATTGAATTAATTTTTAGATTTTTTATTATTCCTTTTGATAAGTTAGAAAAGTCTTGTTCATCAAACTTTTTATCTTGTATTTTTGTTAACAAATCTTTGTGTACTTCGTATTTATTTTTTTCAAATAAATCGTTTTTAACCATCATGTAAAAATCTTTATTTTCTAAACTTGGTAAAACTTTTTTTAAATTTTTTATTTCATATAATAAAAAGAAATCATTTTTATCTTCTAATTCTGTAACTTTTTTGTTTCTTTTTTTATAAACTTCGTTTAATAAATCATCTTTACTTTCTCCAGGGTAATATTCTTTAAATGTAGTAACTTCCAAATTATATTTTTTTGATATTTCATTAATATTGCTATTATTTATAATTAAATCTTCAATTTCATCAATTTTTGAAAAAAAATTTTCAGTATATTCAGACTCATCTGATAAAACTTCTGGTGTTAATTTGATTATTGAAATATCTACCTTTTCGATTAAAAATTTATCGTTATTCTCATCTATGTGATTTTTCAAATCATTTAAGGTAATATCATCTTTATTTATATATATTGAATTCAAATTAATGTAATCAACTTCTACTTTTTTTAACTGCTCTTTGTAAGTTTTGTTAGCTAAAAAGTAAGGTGATTTAATTCCTCCACTTATATATGCGAATAATTTTTTTTTTAATTCATTATCCCTTACGTTTTCTTCAAATTCTACAGGTGAAAAGTTATTTTCTAATAAAAATTTTTCATATTTAGTTCTTGAAAAATTATTATCTTCATTAAGGAAGGATTTTTGGTTTTTAATTTTTTTTGCAAGGTCACCATCAGATATAGATAAATTAAGTTCATTTATTTCTAAATCTATAAGCGAAATAGAAACCAACTGTGTTAAAAGTTGTTCGAGAATATTGTTATTAATATTTTCCCTTATAACATCTGAGCTAATTCTTGAATTATTTACAAAATCAGTAAAATCTTTTGTTGAAACATTATATTTATTTATTTTTGCAATACTATTTGTGTTTCCGCCGCTGAAAACACTTCCCATTCCCCAAAAAACAAATGGGATTATTATTATACCCACAAGTACTCCTGCAAACTTACCTTTAGAAAAATTTCTTAATTTATTTAACATTTAGTTTTAATTTTATTGATCTATAAAAAACAAACCTATAAATTAAAATTTAGTTAATGACAAATAATATGTTTTTTATAGCAAATTGGAAAATGTTTGGTGATATTAGGTCAGTAAATTCTACCAAAAAAGTGATTAAACTTTCTAAAAACAAAAAATATAAAAGAGCACAAATTATATACTGTCCTCCATATACATTATTAGAAAAATTTTTGAAGATAACTAAAAAAAGCAAAATTAAAATTGGAGCTCAAAATTGTCATTACTCTCAAAGGCCAGGACCATTTACAGGTTCAATTAGTGCAAATTTAATAAAATCTATTGGTGCAAATTATGTAATAATTGGTCACTCTGAAAATAGAATTTCTGAAGATAATAATCATACTATTAATCTTAAAATTAAATCTGCACTTAAGGAAAAATTAAAGGTTATTTTCTGCATTGGCGAAACTTTAAATGAAAAAAGAAGAAATAAAACTAATTTAGTTTTAAAAAATCAAATAACTCGTGGTTTGAAAAATATAAAAAATAATAATATTATTTTTGCTTATGAACCAGTTTGGTCTATAGGAACTGGAGTTATTCCTACAAACAATAGCCTTAAAAAACAAATTTTAAATATTAAAAAAATTATTAATAAATTTTGTAAAATAAAGAATCCTAAAATAATCTATGGGGGATCTGTTAATACAAAAAACATTACTGAATTAAAAAAAATTAGTTTAATTAATGGTTTTTTGATAGGAGGAGCTTCTCAAAATACAAAGAATTTTATTGATATCATAAAAAAAACTATTAATTAAACAGCATGGAAAATATATTATTAATAATAAATATTATACTAGCATTATTGCTTGTTATATTTGTTCTTTTGCAAAAATCTGAAGGCGGAGCATTAGGCATAGGAGTTTCTCAAGACAATTTTATGTTTTCGAGATCAGCAGGTAATTTTTTTACAAAAGTAACAGCAATTATTGCCACTTTATTCATAATCTGTAGCCTTGCATTAACAATAATTTCTAGAGGTGATCTAGCTCCAACTACGTCAGTTTTAGACAAAATTGAAGAAAATTCCGACGAAGCACCTAAAATTCCTGAAAATAATAATTAGTACTTTTCAATTTAAAATTTACAGGCTATAAGATAATTCCATGGCGCGATATATATTCGTCACTGGCGGCGTGGTTTCATCTTTAGGTAAAGGTTTATCTTCTGCTTCACTGGCATATCTTTTAAAATCTCAAGGCTACAAAGTTAGATTAAGAAAAATGGATCCATATTTAAATGTCGATCCTGGAACAATGAGTCCATTTCAACACGGAGAAGTCTTTGTAACCAATGACGGAGCTGAAACAGATTTAGATCTTGGACATTATGAAAGATTTACAAATATATCGGCTAAAAAATCTGATAACATTACAACTGGAAAAATTTATAGCGATATAATTAAAAAAGAACGTCAGGGTAAATATTTAGGAAAAACAGTTCAGGTTATACCGCATGTTACTGATAGAATAAGAGACTTTATAAAAGATGATATAACTAATGAAGATTTTGTAATTTGTGAAATAGGAGGAACCGTTGGAGATATAGAAAGTTTACCTTTTGTTGAGGCTATAAGACAATTTTCCAATAAAGTTGGTAGAAGTAAAAGTTTATTTATTCATTTAACTTTTGTTCCCTTTTTAAAATCTTCAGACGAAATTAAAACAAAACCAACACAACATTCTGTAAAAGAATTAAGAAGCCTTGGTATTCAACCAGATATAATTATTTGTAGGTCTCAAAAATCTATTCCATTAGATCAAAGAAAAAAAATATCACTATTTTGCAATGTTTCAATTGATAATGTAATAGAAACTGTTGATGTTAGAACAATTTATGAAGCACCAATAAGCTTTTATAATGAAAAATTAGATAAGCAAGTTTTAAAATATTTTAAATTAAAACCCAAAAAGAAAGTTAATTTACTACCATGGAAAAAAATTACTAAAACTGTTTTAAAGACAAAAAGAACTGTAAATATTGGAATTATTGGAAAATATGTAAATTTAAAAGATGCTTATAAATCTTTAGATGAAGCCTTAATTCATGGAGGAATAAGCAATAATGTAAAAGTCAATTTATTTAGAATTGAGTCTGATAAACTAAAACCTTCTCAAATTAGTAAAGTTTTAAAAAATGTATCTGGTATTTTAATACCTGGTGGATTTGGAAAAAGAGGAACAGAAGGAAAAATATCAGCTATTAGTTATGCAAGAAAAAATAAAATTCCTTTTTTTGGAATTTGTTTTGGTATGCAAATGGCAGTAATTGAATTTGCTAGAAATACATTAAAAATTAAAAACGCAGGTTCTAGTGAGCTTGATAAAAAATGTTATCCAGTAATTGGTTTGATAAATGAATGGAATAAAAATGGAAAATTAATAAAAGGAACAAATAAAAATTTAGGTGGCACAATGAGATTAGGATTATATGAAGCTAAATTAAGACATAATTCATTGGTAAAAAATATATATAAAGAAAGCACTATATTTGAGAGACATAGACATAGGTATGAAGTGAATAATAATTTAAAGAATAAATTTGAAGACAAAGGCTTGATTTTTTCTGGAATGTCACCAGATGGTAAATTGCCTGAGATCATTGAACTTAAAAACCATCCATGGTTTATAGGTGTTCAATATCATCCTGAATTTAAATCTAGACCTTTGTCTCCTCATCCTTTATTCTCATCTTTTATCAAGGCAGCAAAATTCAGTTGATGTTAAATAAAATAGTTAAATTAAAAAATTTTGAGATATCTAATAACAAAAAAATATCTCTTATATCAGGACCTTGTCAGCTTGAAACAGAGCAACACGCAATGGATATGGCTGGATCAATTAAAGAAATTACATCAAAATTTGGCATCGGTTTTATTTATAAAACTTCATTTGATAAAGCAAACAGAACCAGTCTAAAAGGTAAAAGAGGAGCTGGATTAGATTTGTCATTACCTGTTTTTGATAAAATTAGAAAGGAAATAAAAGTTCCAGTTTTAACAGATGTGCATAATGTTGAACAATGTTCGATTGTATCAGAACATGTAGATGTATTACAAATACCGGCTTTTTTATGTCGCCAAACAGACTTATTAATTGCAGCAGCTAAAACTAATAAAATAATTAATGTAAAAAAAGGACAATTTTTAGCACCATGGGACATGGTCAATGTAACAAAAAAAATTTCTGAATCTGGAAATGAAAATATTCTTGTTACAGAGAGAGGTGCTAGCTTTGGATATAACACTTTAGTTTCTGATATGAGATCTATACCCATTATGGCAAAAAATGGATATCCAATTGTTTTTGATGGAACTCATTCAGTACAACAGCCAGGTGGCCTTGGAGAAAAAAGTGGTGGTCAAAGAGAGTTTGTTGAATATCTGTCTAGAGCCGCAACTGCAGTTGGCATAGCTGCAATTTTTTTAGAAACTCATCAAGATCCCGATAATGCTCCATCCGATGGTCCTAATATGGTTCCTTTAAATAAATTAGAAAACCTAATTTCCCAAATAGTTGAAATTGATCATCTTGTTAAAAATAAATGAGCAAAATAACAAAAGTCATAGCAAGACAAGTTTATGACAGCAGAGGAAATCCTACAATAGAAGCTGAAGTTTTTGCTAACAATATGAAAGCAAGAGCAATTTGTCCATCTGGTGCATCAACAGGCTCATACGAAGCTTATGAAAAAAGAGACATTTCTAACAAAAGATACTTAGGAAAAAGTGTTTTAAAACCAGTTAATTTAATTAATAAAACAATTTCAAAAAAATTAAAAAATCAAAATATACATAACCAAGAAAAAATTGATTATATTTTAATTAATCTTGATGGAACGAAACAAAAAAAAAAGTTTGGTGCCAATTCATTATTAGCAGTCTCTATGGCTGTTAAAAAACTTTCAGCAAGAATTAAAAAAATCCCACTTTATAAAACTTTTTTAATAAAAAAAAATTTTAAGCTACCATATCCATTAATGAATATAATTAATGGAGGTGTTCATGCAAATAATGGTCTTAGAATACAAGAGTTCATGATTAGACCAGATAGAGCAAAATCAATTTCTGAAGCATTAAGAATATGTTTTTTGGTAATTAATAATTTAAAGTCCATTATTAAGCAAAAAGGAGAGTCAACTTCTGTTGGTGACGAAGGTGGTTTTGCTCCAATGATAAATCATAATGAAGATGCTTTAAAATTAATTGTTAAAGCAATAAAAAGATCAGGTTTTAAAAATGGAAAAGATATATCTATCTGTCTAGATGTTGCTGCAAATGAACTATTTAAGAATAAAAAATATTCTATTCACTCTAAAAATTTTATAACTAGTGACGAAACAATTAATAAGTACATAAAATTGATTAAAAAATATAAAATAAAATCCATTGAAGACCCTTTTTCGGAAGATGATTGGTTCAATTGGAGTAAATTTATGAAAAAAATTCCTAAAAAAACCCAAGTAGTTGGAGACGATTTATATGTAACTAATTTAGAAAGATTAAAGATAGGGTTTTTGAATAAATCATCAAATTCAATATTAATTAAACTTAATCAAATAGGAACTGTTTCTGAAACTTTAGAGGTAATTAAATTTGCTCAATTAATTGGCTTTAATACGATTATATCTCACAGATCTGGTGATAGTGAAGATACTTTTATTTCAGATTTAGCGGTAGGTACTAATTCAAATCAAATCAAAACTGGCTCTTTAGCTCGTTCCGAGAGAGTTGCTAAATATAATCAACTCTTAAGAATCGAAGAGAAACTTGGAAAATCTGCAAAAATGAATAGAATCAACTGATGTTAGATAAGATAAAAAAAAATTATTTTTTACTAATATCAACAATTTTGTTTTTGTACTTTTTTTTTAATCTTTTAGATGGAGAAAGAGGTTTAGTTTCATATTTTGAAAAAAAAAATATTTTAAATCAATTAAAAAATGAAAAAATGAAGCTATCTAATAAAATTAATGAATTAGAAGCTAAAAATTTGCTATTAACTGATAATTTAGATTTAGATTATATAGAAACTCTAATTAGACAAAAATTTTTGTTTGGTAAAAAAGGTGAAAAAATCTACATAATAAAAAATAATGAAAATTAGACATCCTGAGAAAGTTAATAAACCTATTAATCCATTAAAACAAAAGCCAAATTGGATTAAATCTAAACTTATAAATAGCAGAGAATTTTTTCTAACTAAAAGTATAGTTAATCAACATAAATTAAAAACTGTATGCGAAGAAGCAAATTGCCCAAATATTACAGAATGTTGGAGTAAAAGACATGCCACATTTTTAATTATGGGAGAAATTTGCACAAGAGCTTGCGCCTTTTGTGATGTCTCGACCGGTAAGCCAAATGCACTTAATTCAAACGAGCCATTTAAAATTGCCTCAGCAGTAAAAAAACTTAACTTAAAACATGCCGTCATAACCTCAGTTGATAGGGACGATCTTAATGATGGAGGAGCTAATCATTTTTATAATGTTATAACTGAAACTAGAAAACAAAATCCAAAAACTACGATAGAAGTTTTAACTCCAGATTTTTTAAGAAAAGGGGAATCGTACAAAAGGGTTATTGAAGCTAAGCCAGATGTTTTTAATCATAATATAGAAACAGTACCAAGCCTTTACAGGCAAGTTAGACCTGGATCAAGATATTTTGCTTCAGTAGAGCTTTTAAAAAATGCAAAAATAATTGATAGAAATATTTTTACCAAATCTGGTTTAATGGTTGGTTTAGGAGAAAATAAAGACGAAATTATTCAGGTGATGGATGATTTAAGATCTGCAGAAGTTGACTTTTTAACTATAGGTCAATATTTACAACCATCTGTTAAACACCATCCATTAAATAGATATTACAGACCTGAAGAATTTGATGAATTAAAATTTATAGCAGAGTCCAAAGGTTTTTTATTAGTGTCATCATCACCTCTTACCAGATCTTCTTATCATGCTGATAAAGATTTTGCAGAACTTAAAGAAAAAAGAATTAACGAAACTAATGCCCAAAGCATCAGTTAAAAGATTAATACAATGTAAAAAAGAACAATTAATTGACCTTGTTCTTGATATAGAAAAATATCCAATTTTTGTACCATTTTGTTTAGACTCAAAAGTTTACGAAAGAAAAGAGAAGGGAGACTTATTATTAATCATTGCTGATTTAACAATTGGAAAAGGTCCCTTTAAAGATACTTATAAAAGTGATGTTAAATTTAGTAAAAAAAATGATTCAATTTATGTTACTAATTTAGATGGTCCTTTAAAACATCTAGAAAATAAATGGCATTTTAAAGAGGAAAATAATTTTACTGAAGTTTTATTTGATGTTGATTTTGAGTTAAAAAATCAATTTTTAAATATAGTTATGACTAAATCTTTTCAATTTGGTTTAGATAAAATAGCAGATGCTTTTCAAAAAAGAGCAGATGAACTATTTAACAAAGCTTAAAATTAAATTTAAAGCTTTATTAACCGTAGCTTTTTGAATTGAACTTCTTTTCTTGTTTTTAAATAGAAATTTTTTAACCAATGTATGGTTTGCTTTTTTTATACCTATATAAACTAAACCAACAGGCTTTTGCTTGGTTCCACCATTAGGACCTGCGACACCAGTTATTGAGACAGAAATATTGGTTTTACTAATTTTGTTTAATTTTTTAACCATAGATAAGCAGGTTTCATAACTTACTGCACCATTTTTCATTATTATCTTTTTAGGAACTTTAAGAATATTGATTTTTGCTTGATTTGAATAAGTTACTAATCCAAGTGTAAAAACCTTAGATGAACCGCTAATTGAAGTTATTTCACTAGAAAGTAAACCGCCAGTGCAAGATTCTGCAAAAGAAATTTTAAGTTTCTTTTTACTTAATAACTTAACAATTTTATGAGTTAGTTTTTTCATGAAGTAATTACCATATATAAAACAAGAACAGCAACGACATATAATCCAGCACAAATATCATCCATAATAACACCAAAACTATTTTTAAAGTTTTTATCATAATAGCTTACAGGGTAAGGTTTAACGATATCGAAAATTCTAAATAGAATAAACATTGTGAAATAAAAAGTTAATATTTGACTAGTTTCTTTCACTCCTTCATGAGCAATTTCATAAAGACATATAGGTATTGACTGTCCAATAAATTCATCAATTACTACTTCCTTTGGATCCTTATTATCTAAGTTTTTTATAAATACATTTACAGCATATAGAGAAATAAAAAATAAAATTACAATAGCAATTAAAACAAAATTTGGAGAAAAATATAGAACATGAAATAAAAAAAATAATAATATAGTTGTGGCTAAAGATGCGTAACTTCCTGGTATTTTTTTTAATTTTCCAATACCAAACAAAGTAACAAATAAGAAATTAATTTTATTCATATTTACTAATTGAAACTATAGCCTCACAAGCAATGGCGTTTTCTTTACCTATAAGACCCAACTTCTCTACAGTTTTCCCTTTAAGATTTATAATATTTTTGTTTATTTGCATTAAATTTGCTAAAGAATTAATAATTTTATTTCTAAGTTTTGATACTTTTGGTTTTTCACAAATTAAATTAATATCTAAATTATTAATACTAAAATTATTATTTTTTAATAATAAAATTACAGGAGCTAACATTTTTTGAGATCTAATATTTTTGAACATATTTTTGTTACTAGGATAAAAGAAACCAATATCTTTTTTTCTTAAAGCACCAAGTAATGCATCAACGATACAGTGAAGAATTACATCACCGTCTGAATGTGCTTTTAAACCAGAATGAAATGGTACTTTAACACCACCTAAATAAAGTTTTTTATTTTTAACTAATCTATGTATATCGAATCCTATTCCATAAAATGTTTTTGTTGGTGAATTATTCAGATCTGTTTTTTTTGTTATTTTTATATTTGATTCTTCACCTTTAATAAATTTTATTTTTTTATTATTATTTAAAAATAATGTAGCCTCATCAGTTATGAGAGTTTTATTTTTTTTTGATAAATTATATAAAGTTTTAAAATCGAAACATTGAGGAGTTTGTGTTAGTAAAACTCTTTCTCTTTTTATATTTATTACTTTGTTTGTATGTTTATACTTAGTAGAACTTTGCGTGTTAATATATGGAACCACAGCTTTATTTTTATATAGATTTTTTTTTAAATTTTTTAATAAATTTATGGTGAAATTAGGCCTAGCCGCATCGTGAATAAATACATTGTTGACTTTTTTATTTTTAATGTACTGAAGTGCTTTTTTTGATGACAAATATCTTTCATTGCATCCCTTAATTACATCAACATTTTTATTTTTTTTAAAAGCATTAACTTTATCTAAAACTAGGATTATTTTTTTGAATAATTTTGACTTAATAGCTGTATCTACCGAATGAAGAAATAAAGGTTTATTTTTGTATAATGTGTGTTGCTTAGGTATTTTTGAACCAAATCTTTTACCCTTTCCAGCTGCTAGTATAATAAAATAGTTATTCATGTGTTTATTTTAATTATTTTTCATGTATTTTTATCCAATGATATCTTTCCTAAAGAGAAATATATTTATTACAATACTTTTTTTAATCACTCTATCTTTAGGGTTTTTAACTTTTCTGACATTTATAGATAAAAGTTTTATTAATTTAAACGAAAAAAATCTTCAAACACTTTTAATACTAAATATAATATTAATAATATTATTTTTTATTATAATTTTTCGTGAAATAAAAAGTTCTTTAAAAGAAAATTTAAATGTTAGAGGTTCTGTAGCTAACAAAAAGTATGTCATTTTTTTTTCATTGTTCACTTTAATCCCTTCATTGCTAATATCAGTTTTCTCATTGTTTATTTTTTCGTTCGCTCTTAATAAATATTTTGATCAAAAAATTACTACAGCTGTTAATAATTCTTATGAAATTGCCAATAAATATGTTCAAGAAAAAAGAAATAAAATTGAATCAGATATTGTTTTGATTGCATACGACTTAACGAGAGCGAGCAATTTATATAAAAACAATAAAGAACAATTTAAAAAATATATAAATGCTCAAAGATTAATTAGAAATATCGATAATTTATATTTAATTGATAAATCTGGTAAATTATTATTTTCTTCTAATAATAATGAATATATTCCAATTGATAAAAAAGCATTGTCTTTAGTTTTAAATGATAATCGTCCTTTAAAAATGATTAATCCAGTAGAAAATAAATCTGCTGCAATTATTAAGTTGGAAAAGTATGAAAATACTTTTTTATATATTGTGAGATATTTAGAAAAAGATATATCAAAATTTTTGACAGAATCTAAAGAGGCAATTGATTTTTATTATACAGTAGAAAATCAAAATTTGGGAATAAAAATTTCATTTATAATTATATATTTGATAATTGTAACTTTATTGCTATTTTTATCAATCTCAATCGCTATTAAATTTTCTTCAAGATTTTTCATTTCAATTAATAATTTAATTATTGCATCTGAAAATATTGGCAAGGGTGATTTGAGCACAAAGGTACCAGAGATTAAAGCAGATAAAGAAATGGAAAAACTAAATAAAAATTTTAATTTAATGATAAGTCAATTAAAATCCCAGCAACAAAAACTTATACTCTCAGAAAGACATTCTGCATGGGAACATGTAGCACGAAAACTTGCTCATGAAATTAAAAATCCGCTAACACCAATTCAGTTAATATTAGATAATTTAAAAGAAAAATATAAAAAATTTATTATTGATGCAGAAAAAAATAAATATGAAGAAAATCTTAAAACTATTGATAAACAAATCAAGCAGATAGAGTATTTAGTAAATGAATTTTCTGATTTTGCTCGTATGCCAAAACCAGTAATTAGAAAAAATAATTTAATTGAATTGATTGATTCTAATTTGATATTATTAAAAAAAATTGATGAAAAGATTAAGATTAATACTTACTTCGATAGTAAAAAAAAATTTATTATATCATGTGATTACGAACAAATCAGTAGGTGCCTTTTTAATTTAATTAAAAATTCCATTGAAAGTATCCAGGAAAAAGCTTTAAAAACTAAGGATTTAGATAGAAAAATTAATATAGAAATAAATCAAATTAATAACTATATAAAACTAATAATTACAGATAATGGAGTAGGTTTTCTTGAAAATAAAACAGAAGAACTTGTTAAACCTTATTATACAACAAAAAAAGAAGGATCGGGATTAGGACTATCAATAGTTAGCAAAATAATAAATGATCACAATGGTTCAATTACTTTTAAAAATACAAAATCTGGTGCAAAAATAGAA
>CACKXX010000019.1 GCA_902604265.1 uncultured Pelagibacteraceae bacterium
CAACAACTTTTATTATTGCAATAAGTCATCAAATATTTTTAGTTTCCTTTGGAGCTTTTACTATTTTAATGTTTTTGATAAAAAAAAACTCAGCAAGCAAAACTGTTTCTGTTTTTTTTCTAATACCTCCTACTTCAGCCATTATGGCTTTTATATTTTTAGGAGAAAATTTAGATTTAATTGATATATTTGGATTTTTAATTGCAACCTTAGGAGTTTATATTGCAACAAGAGAAAAAGATTAAATTTTTATTTTTCCTTAAGCCTTGGAAATAATTCTACAAAATTACAAGGTTTATGATTGATGTCTAATTGATGAACTAAAATTTCATTCCATGCATCGGTTACACCTCCAGATGACCCTGGTAATGCAAATATATATTTGCCATTAGCTAGCACTGCACATGCTCTTGACTGAATTGAAGAAGTACCAACAGTTTTTAAACTAATTGTTCTAAATACTTCACCAAATCCTGGTATATGTTTATCTGCTATTTCGTTTAATGCTTCTGGTGTAATATCTCTTCCTGTCAATCCAGTTCCTCCTGTTGTGATAATTACATCAATCTTTTTTTTTTTAATCCAGTTTTTTAATATTTTTTTAATTGCTTTTTTGCTGTCTTTGCAAATTTTTCTATCTACTAAATTATGATTGGCCTTGCTTATTTTATCTACTAAAATATTTCCTGACTTATCAGTTTTTAAAGTTCTTGTATCCGTAACTGTTAATAATGCTATATTTACATTCATAAAATTTAAATGATTATATTATCAATTTTATTTTTTGTAACTGCTATATTGTATGCCAGCGTTGGTTTTGGAGGTGGATCTACTTATCTTGCTCTATTATTAATATGGAATATACCCTATTATATTTTTCCAATAATAGCTTTAATATGTAATATATTTGTAGTTTCGGGGAATAGCTTCAATTATATAAAAGCTGGAAATTTAAATTTAAAATTATTAATTCCGTACTTAATAGGTTCAATTCCTCTAGCTTTTATTGGTGGTTCTTTACCAATAGAAAAAAATATATTTGAAATTTTTTTATTTATAGTTCTAGCAATCGCTGGGGTACTTCTATTAATAAATTTTAAATCTTATGATGATAATGAGTCAACTTATAGAAAAATTCCAATTTTTATTTCAATTTTTATCGGAGGAATATTAGGTTTCGTTTCTGGGGTTGTTGGAATTGGTGGTGGAATATTTTTAAGTCCAATACTTTTCCTTATAAAAGCAGCTAAACCAAAACATATTGTTACGACAGCTTCTTTATTTATTCTTATCAACTCTATATCTGGTATTTTTGGTCAATTAACTAAAAACATAGTTTTAAGTGATATATCTAATTATTGGTATTTATTTTTAATTGTAATTATTGGTGGTCATATTGGAAATTTTTTAAACTTAAAAATACTTCCAACACGATTGCTTGCATTAATTACCTCAGCTTTAGTATTATTTGTTGCGATTAGAATGGGTATTAAATTATTTTTATAATATGGATTTAAACTATTTTAAAAAAACTAGAATTTTAGATGCAGGAATGGGTCAAGAATTACTTGCAAGAGGACTTGTGACCAAAGGAACTCTTTGGTCCGCTACTTCATTAATAGATGAAAAATATAATAATTTAGTAGTTGATACTCATTTATCTTCTATTGAAGCAGGAGCTGAAGTTATTTTAACAAACACTTTTACTACTAGACGAGTAAGAATGGAGCAAAATCAAGTTGGAGATCTTTTTCATTTTGCTAACCAAAGAGCTTGTGAGCTGGCTATAAAAGCAAAAAAAATATCAAAAAAAAATATTTTAATCGCAGGTAGCCTTCCTGCCCAAAATGATACTTATGAGGTTGACAAAAGAGATAAAAATACAATTAAAAAAGATTTTTTTGATCAAGCTAGTATAATTAATTCATATATTGATTTTTTTTATTTAGATGTAATTTCTAGTGGTCGAGAAATAGATATAGCATTAAATATTATTCGTAAGTTAAATAAGTCAGTTCTAGTTGGTCTACATATTAAAAAAAATGGAAAACTTCCCTCGGGTGAAACTATAACAAATGTAGTAAATAAATATAAAGATGAAAATTGGCTAGGAGTAATTGCTGCTTGCGTGTCTTTGGAAATAATTGAAAAAGTTTCAAATGAATTAAAAGATTTAAATATACCATTTGGTTTTAAAGCAAACTTATGGGCCGTAGAAGAGCCATTGCCTGCTCATAGATTCAACAATGCCGGATACAATGAGGTTGGAAAAAATCCAAATATTACTTTAGGAAAAAGAGAGGAAATTACAGGTAAGGTTTTTTCTGAGTTTACTAAAAAAATTATTAAAAAAGGAGCAACAATTTTAGGAGGTTGTTGTGAAACAGATTCATCTCATATTAAAGAATTGTCTAAACTGAAGTAACTTTAATTTTATTTGATCTTTTAACTAAATAAATTCCTAAAATAACTAGTATTAATGAAACAATTACTTTTGAGGTAATAAGTTCATTTAAAAATAAATATCCAAGAATAACTCCAAATATTGGAATTAAATAAGCAACTTGTGATTGGAAAACTAGACCATTATTTTTTAAAATATTAAATCTTAATAACCATGCAATACCTGTTGGAAAGACCCCAAGATATAACAATGCAATCATTGAGTCTAAAGTTGGGGATAGATTCCAAGGTTGCTCAAAGTACATTGAGATTGGAAATACTATTATTGACCCCCAAATTAATATTGATGCTGTAACATTTTCATTTTTCTTTTTGCTTATTCTTAAAGTTAAAATTCCTCCAATAACATAACAAGTGGAACCTAATAAAATTGAGAGAGCATAAAAAATATTTTCACTATTAATTAATATTTTGTCTGAAAATAAAAAAACTATTCCTGAAAACCCAATTAATATTCCAACACTCTTGAACCAATTAAACTTTTCATTTTCGGTAAAGAAATGAGCAAGGATAGTTGCGCTTAATGGTGTAGTTGCCATTAGAATTGCTGCAAGATTACTTTGTACTTTTTGAACTCCATAAGCAATTAAAAAAAATGGTATTACAAGATTGATAAATCCAATAGATGCAAACCATAGCCAATCTTTTGAAAATGCTTCAATCTTTATTTTTTTTGCTAAGCACAAAAATACAACAGGTATAGCTCCAAGAAAAATTCTAAAAAAAGCAATTGTTACTGGTCCAAAAGAATAGGTTGCAATTTTAATATTAAAAAACGCAGATGCCCAAATTAAAGATAATATTCCAAGTAATAAATAATCTATGGGTTTTGGATTTCTCATTCAGATATATCTTTGACTGATCCATTTGTAATTTTACAAAGATTATCAAAATTAATTTTGAAAATACTATAAGGATGCCCAGCGGCCGCAAATACATTTTCAAATCTTTTTAAAGATTGATCTATAAATATATCAATTTTATTTAAATGACCTACCGGAGAAACTCCTCCAATAGTGAATCCTGTTATCTCTTTTACTTGGTCAGCGTTAGCCATGCTTACATCTTTTTCATTCAATAGCTTTTTTATTTTATTTAGAGAACACCTCTTATCACCCGCAACCAAACATAACAAGAACGCGCTTTGTCTTCTAAGCAATAAACTCTTCACTATAGATCCTACATCTGTTTTTAAACTTTCTGCTGCATCTTTTGCTGTTCTTGCTGAACTGGATAAAGTTTCTACTTTTAACGATTCGTCAAAATCACTTAAAACTTTTAAAACTCTTTGAACTGGTTCTTTATTCAATAAATTTTCCATTCAATTAATAATTGTAATAATTTGTGAATTGATAATTTCATATTAATCGCCATTTATCCATGTAAGAAATGCATAGGTGATATCTTGTTATATTATCTTCTTATTGCTGTAGTTTTTGATATTAAGATCAGTTATAGACAGAAAAATTATGAATTCTAGTAAAGTTTTAAAATTGATGAAAGATAAAGAGATCGAATTTCTAGATCTAAGATTTACTGACCCAAGGGGAAAATTACAACATTTAACAATGGACGCAACAATTGTTGATGATGAAATGTTAAATGATGGAGTTTTTTTTGATGGATCTTCGATCGCTGGTTGGAAAGCTATAAATGAGTCAGATATGATATTAAAACCTGATTTAAATAGACAGGTAATTGATCCGTATACTTCGCATAATACTGTTATTCTTTTCTGTGATGTTTTAGATGCTGTCAAAAAAACTCCTTATGAAAGAGATCCAAGAGGAATTGCTAAAAAGGCTGAAGGTTATTTAAAAAAATCTGGAGTTGGTGATAAAGCCTACTTTGGTCCTGAGCCAGAATTTTTTGTATTTGACGATGTAAAAATCAAAAATGAAATGAATGAAATAGGATTTAAAATTGATAGCTCAGAAGGTCCATATAACTCAGGAAAAAATTATGATAACGGAAACATGGGGCATAGACCAGGGATAAAAGGTGGATATTTTCCAGTACCTCCAGTGGATAGTGCTCAAGACATGAGGGGCGAATACTTAAAAGGTTTGAGAGAAGTTGGTATTACAGTTGAAAAACACCATCATGAAGTCGCTCCAAGCCAACATGAGCTTGGAATGTTATATAATACTTTAGTAACACAAGCAGATAACGTTCAACTTTATAAATATGTTGTACAAATGGTTTCTCATTCTTTTGGAAAAACTGCAACTTTTATGCCAAAACCAGTAAAAGGAGATAATGGCTCAGGAATGCATACTCACCAATCAATTTGGAAAGGAAAAACTCCAATATTTTCGGGAAGCAAATATGCAGGTCTATCAGAAACTGCTCTTCATTATATTGGTGGAATATTAAAACATGCTAAAGCAATTAATGCTTTTTCAAATGCAACAACAAACAGTTACAAAAGATTAATTCCAGGCTTTGAAGCTCCAGTTTTATTAGCATACTCTGAAAGGAACAGATCAGCTTCATGCAGAATTCCAATTACACTAAGTAAAAAAGGTGCAAGATGTGAAATAAGATTTCCTGACGCTGCAGGAAACCCCTATTTAACTTTTTCAGCTATGTTAATGGCAGGATTAGATGGTATAAAAAATAAAATTAATCCAGGCAAACCTCTTGATGAAGATTTATATGCTTTACCAGAAGATAAAGTAAAAAATATTCCAACAGTATGTGGATCACTTAGAGAAGCAATGGAAAATTTAGATATAGATAGAGGTTTCTTAAAACAAGGCGGTGTATTTACTGATGACCAAATTGATGCATTTATAGCATTAAAATTTGAAGAAATTTACAATCTTGAACATACTCCACATCCTATGGAGTTTGAAATGTACTATAGCTCTTAAAGTTATTTTTTACTTTTTAAAATTTTATCGTCAGCAATTTTATTCTTGTTTACACCTTCTTTTATAGTGTATTCCAAAGTACCATGCGCCCCAGCTTCAACTGCTTTACGTTGAGTTCTAAATAGTTCTTTCTCTTTTTTGCTTTCTGCTAATTTGTTAGCATGTTTTTCTAAATGTTTAGTGTCTCTCATTAAAAACTATTATATCTTAAATGATTCTCCACATCCACATCTTTCAGTTTCATTCGGATTTTTAAAGACAAAAGATGAGGAAAATTCTTCTTTTTTGTAGTCCATTTCGGTGCCTAAAAGGTACATTATAGCGCCTGGATCTACAAAAAGTTTTACCCCTTTTTCCTCAATTATTTCATCATTTGGATTAATTTCCTTAGTGTATTCCATTATATAAGACATCCCGGCACAACCACCAGATTTAACGCCCACTCTTACTCCAACAGCATTATTTTCTGCTTTTGACATTATTTCTTTTATCCTTAGAGCGGCATTATCGCTTAATGTAATTATTTGTTTCATCATAAATTTAATTCTAATTTTGCAGACTCTGACATCATTGATTTATCCCATGGTGGCTCCCAAACTAATTTTAAATCAACATCTTTAACTTCTTTTATTTCTTTAACACTATTTTTAACTTCATTTGGTAAACTTTCAGCAACAGGGCAATTTGGAGAAGTTAATGTCATATCTATTCTAACATTATTTTTATCATCAATTATAATATCATAAATTAATCCTAATTCATAAATATTAACTGGTATTTCTGGATCATAGATCTTTTTTATTTCAGCAATAACTTTATCTTTTAATTGCATTATACCTCCAGACTTTCACTATTAACTTCATTTTGTGATTTGTCTATAGCTGATGTCAATGTGTGCCAGGATAAAGTTGCACATTTAACTCTCATTGGATATTGTTTTACTCCTGATAGGCACATTAATTTAGTTTTTTCATCTTCTTTCAAAAGTTTTGTTTTAATTTCATCTTTTTCTTTAATCATTTCTAAAAAATCATATACAATTTCTTTTACATCTTTTTCCTCTTTTCCTTTTAACAAATCAGTCATTATTGATGCAGAAGCCATTGAAATAGCACAACCTTGGCCTTCAAATGAAATGTCCTCTAATTTTTTATTTTCATTTAATTTTAAATAAACGTGAACTTTGTCGCCACATAAAGGGTTATGTCCTTTGGCATCTTTATTAAAATTTTCTGTTTTTCTAAGATTTCTAGGATTTTTTCCATGATCTAAAATTATTTCTTGGTAAAGTTCTTTTAAATTCATTTCAATTCAAATATTTTTTTACACTTATTAATTGACGAATTCAGTTTATCAAGATCGTCTTTGGTATTGTAAACCCCTAATGATGCTCTTGCAGAGGCAGCTATATCAAGTTTATCATGTAAAATTTGACAACAGTGATGACCAGCTCTAATTGCTACACCTTCTTCATCTAAAATAGTTGCTATGTCATGAGGATGAATTCCATCTATTGTAAAAGATAAAACTGATCCTTTGTTTTTTGGATTTCCAATTAATTTAACTGAATTATTTTTTCTTAATATCTCTTGACCATACTCAATAAGTTCTTTTTCATGTTTAATAATATTATCCATTCCTATTTTGCTTAAAAATTTAACAGACTCATCAAAAGCTATAACTTGTGCTGTTGCCATTGTTCCTGCTTCATATTTGTTTGGCAAGTTACCATAAGTAATACCTTCCTTTTTAACTTCACCTATCATTCCACCGCCGCCTTGATATGGTGGTAATTCCTCTAGCCATTTTTTTTTTGCATAAAGAATACCCAAGCCTGTTGGTCCATACATTTTATGGCATGAAATGGCATAAAAATCACAGTCTAGATCTTGCATATCTAATTTTAAATGTGGAGCCCCCTGACAACCATCTACCAATACTGGTATATTTTTTGAGTGAGCCAATTGAACTATTTCTTTAATTGGTAATATAGCACCGGTAACATTTGATAAATGAGTTACTGCAATAATTTTTGTTTTTGGAGTAATTTTTTTTTCTATACTTTCTAAAGTAACTTCTCCATCTTCATTTATCTCTGCAAATTCTATTTTAACACCTTTAGATTTTCTTAAATAATGCCAAGGAACATAATTTGAGTGATGTTCAAGTTCAGTTAGCAAAACTTCATCCTCTTCTTTTAAATGATTTTGACCAAAAGTACTTGCTACCAAATTTATTGCTTCAGTGGCTCCTTTAGTAAAAACAATCTCATTTACATCTTTTGCATTAATAAATTTTTGAACTGAGGTTCTGGTATTTTCATATAAATTTGTTGCTGCAACCGCAAGATAATGAACGCTTCTCCCTACATTAGAAAATTCTTTAGTATAAAAATCATAAATTCTATCAACAACTACTCTTGGCTTTTGAGAAGAATTAGCACTATCTAAATAAACAAGGTCATTGTTATGAACTTTGTTGTCAAAAATAGGAAACTCTTTTTTAATATTATTAATATTCATTGTTATAAGTTGATTATATTTTTTATTAAATTTTTAATTTCAGTATCTGTAATTTTTTCAACAACATCCAGCAAGAAACCATTAATTAATAGTTTTTTTGCTTCTTGATAATTTAATCCTCTAGACATTAAATAAAATATTGAATCTTCGTTTAAACTTCCTGATGCAGAGCCATGCGAACATTTAACGTCATCGGCATAAATTTCTAGTTCTGGTTTTGCATTAAATTCAGTATTGTCATTCAATAAAATAGCTTTACTCAATTGATAGCCATCAGTTTTTTGAGCTTTTGATTCAACGAAAATTTTTCCCTGATAAACTGCTTTTGATTTATCCTCTAAAACACCTTTGATTAATTGATAACTTTTAGTGTTTTCAACTATATGATTTATATTTGTTTTAATTTCATGATGCTTTGTTTCATTTAAGTTAAAAATTCCATTCACAAATGCTGAAGCGTATTTTCCATTGAGGTTACAATTTATTTCATTCTTTATAAATTCTGATCCAGATGATAGAAGGAATATTTCTGATACACTATTGGTATCCTGGTTAATATTATTGAAACAATATTTTACATTACTATTTGAATTATTATCAATCTTATAATTTTTTAAGATAGAATTTTTTTGAACATCAAAGTTATAATTAATATTTATAAAATTAGTAGTTGATTTATCGTTAGAAAGCTCAATAAGTTTTAAAGAACTGTTTTCTTCAAGCAATATATCAACTTTTAAATTAACACTTTTTGAAACTAAATCTTTATTGGTAATGTTATAAATAACTAAGGGTTTTAGAAGAGAATAGTTTTTTTTAACAATTAGTTTAAAATATTTACTTACAAATGCATTATTTAAAAAAAGCAAAGAATTATTCGCATTATTAGGTTTTTCTAAAACTAAATCATCCAGTATTTGAATTTTATTCTTTTCTTCATAATCAAACTCTATTTTTTCAATTCTACCATTTACAAAAACAAGTTTATTATGCTCTAAACTATCAATAAAAATAGACTGATCTATCTTATTTGGCTTAGATAAATCATGATAAAAACTTAAATTTTTAATATTTTTAGAAATTATTTGATTTAGATCTGAAAATTTCCAATTTTCTTCTCTTCTGTTCGGGAATCCTTTTTCAATAAAATCATTAAAATTTTTCCTTTTAATTTCAACGTTCTTTTTAGAAAAATTTGAGTTTTCTAGTAACTTTTCAAAATCTATTTTTAATTGTTCTTCCATTTAATTAAAATTTTCATATCCCTTGTTTTCTAATTCCAATGCTAACTCTGGACCACCAGACTTGATTATTTTACCTTCCATCAATACATGAACATAGTCGGGTTTTATATAGTCTAGTAGTCTTTGGTAATGTGTAATTATTAAAAATGAATTATCTTTTTTTCTTAAAGAATTTACCCCATCAGCTACAATTTTAAGTGCATCAATATCTAGACCAGAGTCAGTCTCATCCAAAATTGAAAGTTTTGGATTTAAAATTGACATTTGTAATATTTCATTCTTCTTTTTTTCACCACCTGAAAAACCTACATTTAATTGTCTATTTAATATTTCTTCATCAAATTTTAATTCTTTTGCTTTTAATTTTACTAATTTTAAAAACTCAATTGCATCAAGTTCTTTTTCTCCTCTAGCTTTTCTAATTGCGTTAAGCGATGTTTTTAAAAAAATATTTGTATTTACACCAGGAATTTCTAAAGGATACTGAAAAGCCAAAAATATTCCTTTGTGTGCCCTTTCTTCAATTTCAAGCTCAAAAAGATTTTTATTTTCAAATAAAATTTCTCCTGAAACGTCATATCCTTTTTTACCTGATAAAATGTTAGATAAAGTACTTTTTCCTGATCCGTTTGGTCCCATAATTGCATGCACTTCACCCGGTTTTATTTGAAGATTAAAGTTGTTTAAAATTGATTTACTATCAATATCTGCTTTTAAATTTTTTATTTTTAACATTTAACCGACGCTTCCTTCTAAGCTTATTCCAACAAGTTTTTGCGCTTCAACAGCAAACTCCATAGGTAATTGTTGCAAAACTTCTTTACAAAAACCGTTAACTATTAATCCTACTGCTTCCTCAGGATTTAATCCTCTTTGTTGGCAATAATGAAGTTGTTCTTCACTGATTTTAGACGTGGTAGCTTCATGAGCAATGTTTGATTCAGGATTTTTATTTTTTATATAAGGGACTGTATGTGCGCCACACTTATTACCCATTAGTAAAGAGTCACATTGCGTATAATTTCTAGAGTTTTTGGCTTTAGAAGAAATCTCTACTAAACCTCTGTAAGTCATATCAGAAAAACCTGCGCTAATTCCTTTTGAAATAATTTTACTTTTGGTATTTTTTCCTAAATGTATCATTTTGGTTCCTGTATCAGCTTTTTGATAGTTGTTTGTAATTGCAATTGAATAAAATTCTCCAATAGAGTTATCCCCTTGTAAAACACAACTTGGATATTTCCATGTTATTGCTGAACCAGTTTCTACTTGTGTCCAAGAAATTTTAGAATTTATTCCTTTGCATAACCCTCTTTTAGTTACAAAATTATAAATACCACCCTTTCCATTATCATCTCCAGGATACCAGTTTTGAACCGTTGAATATTTAATTTCAGCATTATCTAAAGCAACAAGTTCAACATTTGCTGCGTGAAGTTGATTTTCATCTCTCATGGGAGCAGTGCAACCCTCTAGATAACTTACATAACTTCCTTTATCAGCAATGATTAATGTTCTTTCAAATTGTCCTGTTTGAGATGCATTAATTCTAAAATAAGTAGAAAGTTCCATCGGACATCTCACGCCAGGAGGAATATAAACAAAAGACCCATCTGTAAAAACAGCTGAATTTAAAGTTGCAAAATAATGATCAGTTAAAGGAATTACTGAACCTAAATATTTTTTTACAAGTTCTGGATGCTTTTGTATTGCTTCTGAAATTGAACAAAAAATTACTCCTACTTCGTTTAATTTGTCTTTAAAAGTTGTAGCTACTGAAACAGAATCAAAAACAGCATCTACAGCAATACCATTTAATCTTTGCTGTTCCTGTAATGGTATACCAAGTTTTTTATAAGTTTCTAAAAGCTTTGGATCAAGTTCATCAATACTTTTAGGTTTTTCACCTGTTCCTTTGGGAGCTGAATAATAATAAATATCTTGATAATTAATTTTTGGATATTTTGGTTTTTGCCAATTTGGTTCTTTTAAATTTTTTAATCTTTCAAAAGCTTTCATTCTCCAATCAAACATCCATTTTGGTTCTTTTTTCGCATTTGATATAAATTTTATAACCTCTTTATTTAATCCTTTAGGTGCTTTGATGCTCTCAATATCGGTAGTAAACCCATATTTATAATCTTTTAATTGATCTATCTGTTTTTCTCTCATTTAAATTCTACTATTTTTAGTATTAATTAGGTCACTTAGTTTCTTTTTTTCAAAAAAATTATTAATATAAACTTCTAGTTCATCCCATAAGTTATGAGTAATACATTTTGAACTTTTCCCATTACATCCTTTTTTGGAATGCTTTTCGCATCCTACTGTTTTTACTTTTTCCTCCACTGCTATAAATACATCAGAAATTTTTATTTCTGATGCATTTCTGTTTAAAATATAACCACCTTTATTTCCTCTAATACTTTTTACAATTTTGTTTTTTTTTAGTTTCAAAAATAATTGTTCCAAATAAACTAGTGATATTCCCTGTCTCAAAGAGATATCTCTAAGAGAAACTGGTTCGTTAGGATCAAACTTTGCTAGATCTGCAAGTGCCATAACGGCATATCTACCTTTACTTGATAATTTCATATTATTCGCAATCTATAAGGTTTATATATACCTGACTAATTTAGTCAAGATTATAGCTTTTTTAAAGACTTGCAATTTGTCGCTCATTTTTGGTAGAAAAATATAATTTTTTTTTGATAACAATTATCAAAATCATTTATGGATAATAAAATTGTTGAAATTTTTATACCTGGGCCTGCTGGAAGGTTAGAGGCTAAATATTATAAAAGTAAAAAAAGCACATCTCCAATAGCTTTGGTTCTGCACCCTCATCCACAATACGGCGGAACAATGAATAATAAAGTAGTGGTTGATACTTTTCATGTATTTATGGAAAATGATTTTTCAGTTTGTAGAGTTAATTTTAGAGGTGTTGGAAAAAGTGACGGACAATTTGATAATGGTCAAGGTGAACTTGCGGACGCAGCTGCTGCTCTTGATTGGTTGGAAAGAGAAAATTTTGATAATTCACAATGTTGGATTTCAGGGTTTTCTTTTGGATCTTTGATTTCAATGCAATTATTAATGAGAAGGCCTGAAATAAATAGATTTATTGCAATATCTCCTCAACCAAATGTTTATGATTTCTCCTTTTTATCTCCATGTCCATCATCGGGTTTAATGATTTATGGAAAGAAAGATGAACTTGTACCTGTTGAACATATTAATGAATTAAATAAAAGACTAAGTGCTCAAAAAGGTATTAAGGTTGAATTCGAAGCTATAACGGAAGCAAATCATTTTTTTTCAAAATCTGATCAAGCTTTAATTAAAGCGCTTAACAAATATATAAAAAAAGAATCTGCTTTGTATTAATAGTTTTTTACTATTTCTCCACCAGTACATGCTTTCATACATCCTGTAGTTTCTGGAAAAGAAATTGGCAATTTTAAGTATGATCGTATAGCAAGATAAGCAAATGCTTGGGACTCGATATAACTACCATCTATACCTAGTTTATCAATTTGTAAAATCTTACCTTTAATTTTATTTTGTATTGAATCTATTAAAAATTTATTTTTTCTTCCACCTCCACAAACATAAATATTTTTATCAGTTAATTTTTTAGATATTATATCAGCTGTCAATTCTGTAATTGTTGCAGCTCCATCTTCTAAAGAAAGACCTTTAGCGAAAGTAATATTAAAATCATTAGTATCAAGAGATTTCTTTTTGCTAATATCGTTATAGTAAAAACTATCTATTATTTGTTCTAAAATAAATCTATCTATTTTTCCAGCTCTGGCAATATCTCCATTTTCATCAAATTTGTTATCAGAATTAACTCTTATCCATTTATCTATTAAACAGTTGCCTGGTCCTATATCCATACTTATAATCTTATAATTCTCGTAAATAGATGTGATATTTGGTTCTGTAGCTATTATTATTCTTCTTATTATAATTTTAACTTTACTGTTCATTCCTTCATGGAAAAGTGAAGATAGCAAAGAGGAACAGAATGAAGGATCTTTATCAGATGTTTGGAAAAATAAGTTTTTTAGAAGCACAATTCCTCTTGGTTTGTTTAATTATGGGGGAATGGTAGCAATTCAAACCTTATGGGCTGGACCTTGGATGGTTAGAGTTGCGGGATATACACCACTAGAAAGCGCAACAGGACTATTTTGGATAAATACAACAATGTTAATTGCTTTTTTTATTTTTGGATACATTTTACCTAAAATTACAAAACTTGGACTTGAGTCGATGAAACTTATGAAGCTAGGATTACCAATTAGCTATCTATCATTACTTTTTATTATTATTTTAGGTGAAAATGCGGGCGCATTACATTTTACTCTATATATACTTACTTCAATTGTACTAACGCTTACTCAGCCTGCTGTGGCTTTATCTTTTCCAACTAGTTTAGCTGGAAAATCACTTACATCATTTAATTTACTTATTTTTGTAGGTACTTTTATAATGCAATGGGGAATTGGTTTAATAATTGATTTATCTCAATTTTTAGGGAAAGGGGAAATTCAAAGTTTTCAAATTTCTTTTTCTGCCTATTTGTTAATATGTATTTTTAGTTATTTATATTTTTTACTAAATAATAGAAATGAATAATATCTTTATTAAATCTTTTTTTTTATTAATTTTAATCTATTTTGTTATTACAGTTGTTGTGTATTTTTTTCAAAGGAAACTTCTTTATCATCCTTTTAGTCCCCAGATAACAGGGAAAGGCTTGATACATAATTTTGAAACTATAAATTTTAAGACCTCTGATAATTTTGAATTAAAAGGTTGGTTTCACTTAAAAAATTCTAATAAAAAAACAATACTTTTTTTACATGGCAATGCAGGCAATTTAGATAATAGAATTGATAAACTTAATTTTTTAGGAAATATGGATATTAATTTTTTAATTATTTCATGGAGGGGGTATAGTGGAAATCCAGGCAATCCTAGCGAAACAGGTTTATACAAAGATGCTCTAGGTGGTATAGAATGGCTAAATAAAAAAGGAATTTCCAATGATCGAATTATATTATACGGAGAGTCTTTGGGAACAGCTATAGCCACTGAAGTTGCGCAAAATGAAAATTTTGCAGGTATAATTTTAGAAGCACCTTTTACTTCTATGGTAGATATGGGTCAAAAAATATATCCAATTTTTCCTGTAAAGTTTCTTCTTAAAGATAAATATGAAAGTAAAAATAAAATTAAAAATATAAAATCACCCATTCTAGTTTTACACGGAAGAAAAGATAAAATTGTACCATTTTATATGGGAGAAAAAATTTTCGAAATGGCAAATAGTCCTAAATTTAAATACTTTACAGATTTAGATGATCATATGATGAATTTTGATGAAAAATTAGTCAATGAAATTGATCTATTTATAAGAAATTTAAATTAGTTTTTTTTTACTTTTAGTAAAATAAGCAAACCAATCAAAAGAAGAATTATTGCTGAAGAAAAACCTATTCTTTGACTACTAGAGATATAAGTAATTGTGCTTACCAATAGTGGCCCGATAAATGAAGTCAACTTTCCAGATAAGGCAAATAGACCAAAGCCTGAAGCCTGATTATTTTCATCTATAGATTTAGTAATGAAAACTCTGCTTGCTGATTGGATTGGACCAATAAAAAAACCATTTATCGCTGCGAAAATTAAAAAAAATAACTGTGATTTAACAAAAAGAATTATTGATGAAGAAATTATTAAACCCAATAGAGAGAAAATAATTACAGATTTTGATGAGAATTTGTCATTTGCATAACCTCCTACTATTGCACCAATAAAGGCTGTAACATTCATAAGTATTGATAAAATTAGTAAATCTTTGATTTCTAAATTAAATACACCTACTGCAAAAATTCCGCCCATTACTATAATGGCATTTAAGCCGTCAGCATAAAGCATTCTTGCAATTAAAAATTTTCCTAAATTATTTAAACCATTATTCCAAATTAAATCCTTAATTTTTTTTATATTATCTGAAGATAGTTCAATTTTATTATTTATTTTTTTTTTTAAACTAAATAAAAAGGGTATTGAAAAAATTAAATACCAGACTGCAACTACAATTGATGTAGCTCTAATATTTTCTGAATTTTCTTTTGAAAGACCAAAAGGCAAAACATCATTATCAATAAAAATTTTTATACAAATTATCAATATTAATA
>CACKXX010000020.1 GCA_902604265.1 uncultured Pelagibacteraceae bacterium
ATTTTGCTTTAATTATTAAAAATTATATAATAATTACAATTGTTTATATTAATAATATAAAGTAAAATATAAATTAATATATACTAAATACTTACTAATATTAAACTACTTATATCTAAGTTCTCTTCTGAAAATATAGATGCCTGAAGATATAATTACAAATAAACCAAGAAAAGTCCATAAATCAGGAAAGTCTTTAAAGACATAATAGCCTAATATTATATTAGTAATTATTTCAAAGTATCCAAAAGGAGCTAATTTAGAAGCATCTGCATATTTTAATGAATAGATTAAAAGAATGTGTCCAAGGCAGGCAAAAATACCCATTATAGAGAGCCATAACCATTGAATTGATGTTGGACTAACCCAAACTATTGGAACTAAGAATGATGATACGGTTGCCCCTACTATACCCGTTAACAAAAGTGTTAATAATGGATTATCTGTTGAGTGAAGCTTTCTAGTAATAATCAAATAAACACCATAAAGACAACCAGTACCCAATGCAGCTACAGTTGCTAAATTAAATTCTATGAAACCAGGTCTTATAACTACTAAACTTCCTATAAATCCAACTATAACAGCGGTCCATCTTCTAATTCCAACTTTTTCTCCCAATAAAATAGGAGACAATGCCGTGGTAACTAACGGAGCGACAAATGCAAGTGTTAGTGCTTTAGCCATTGATATAATTGAAATTGAATAAAAAAAACAGATGTTTGCAGAAAAAAGAGTTAATCCTCTTAAAATTTGTAACTTAGGATTTTCAGAGAAAGTTAAATTTTTTCTAAAAAAAATAAACATAAAAGGAAGTGTCCAAAAAACAGTAAAAAAGTATCTGGCCCATGTAATTTGAAAAAAAGATAATTCAGCTGATAAATATTTAGCAATAGTATCCATAAAAGGCAAAATAGCCCACGCAGACAAGTTGAGAATAATTGCTCTCATTATGAGAAGTATTTTAAAGCTATGAAGACTATAATTGGTATGGTTATTAAAGACATTAAAGTTGAGACTACAATCATACTTGAGATGTTATCAACAATTTTTTTTGGTGAATACATAGATGCTATTAAATAAGTTAATATAGCACTTGGCATTGCAGATTGAATTAACAAAACACCAGCTGCATAACCAGATAGGTTAAATATTTTGATTAAAATAAACCCTATAATTGGCCCGATTATTACTCTACCCACCGATGAAATTAAAGAACTTTTTAATGAAAATACCTTCATTTGAGTTAATGAAACACCTAAAGACATTAATATCAAAACAATCATAGCGTAACCTAATAACATTACTGTATTTAAAACAAATTTTGGCATTTCAAGATCAAAATATAAAAAAGCAACCGCTATAATTACAGCGTAAGTTGAGGGACTTTTTAAAATAATTTTAATATCGAATTTTTTACTAGCTAAAAAAATATTGGCAGTAAAGTGCAGAAGAACAACCAATGATGAAATTGCTGCAGCAACACCCATTCCTAAAGATCCGTAAGCAAATAAGCATATTGGAATACCCATATTGCCGGTATTTGGAAGAAAAAAAGGAGGTAATTCTCTAGAAATATCCTTTTTCATAAAAAATAAAAATATGACACCAGTTATTGCAAAACAAATAAGCGCTATTACAGAATATATAAAATATTCTGAAAATACATCGTATGTAACTCCAGATGATGTAATAGCAAAAATAAATAGAGCTGGTGCGCCAAAATTGGCAGAATAATTAGTAATGAAAGTAGTATCTATATCAGATTTTTGTTTACCCAAAAAAAAACCTATGCCAACAATAAAAAAAACAGGAAAAAGAACCTCAAATAACTTAATATAAATTTCCATTTAGAACAGTCTTATTCTGGTAGGAACTTTTAATATATTTCTATTAAATTTAAATGATTTTAGGCATTTATTTGCATCTAACTCGTTTGTTTTATGAGTAATGATTATTATAGATGCTTTTTTATTTTTATGGTCAGGAATTTGTATAAGTCTTTCAACAGAAATACTACTTTTTGCTAATGATTGAGTAATTTGAGATAGAACTCCTGGTTTGTCATTTACTTCAAATCTAAAATATAATGAATTTGAATACATATTCAAATTATAACTAGAAACAAATTTGCGTTTTTTACTTGAAACACCGAATGGAAATTTAATATTACCTCTTAATATAGAAAGTAGATCTGACATTAATGCTGAGGAAGTAGCTCCTGGTCCCGCCCCTTCACCTTGCAAAACAGTTTCGCCAACAGGTTCGCCATGTAAAATAACAGCATTCATAACACCAGAAACATTGGCAATATATGAGTCCTTTTTCACAAGACACGGATGAACTCTCTCAAAAAGTTTATTATTAATTAGCTCAGTAATACCAAGTAACTTAATTCTAAAGTTTAATTGATCGGCAATTTCTATATCTTTTGATTCTATCCTTTCAATTCCTTCCATTAAGCATTTATGTTTAGAAATATTTTTATTAAATGACAAAGATGATAATATTCTTATTTTTGCAAATGCATCATATCCATTTAAATCAAGTTTTGGGTTACCTGGTTCTGCATATCCGAACTTTTGAGCACGACTAAGTACATTTTTAAAAGAATCTTTTGAGGATTCCATTTCTGACAAAATATAGTTGCAAGTTCCATTTAATATTCCATAAACTTTTTTAATTTTGTTGGTTGCTAAACTTTCTTTGATTGTTCTTAGAATAGGAATTCCTCCAGCAACAGAAGCTTCGAATTCTAAATTAACTTTATTGATTTCAGCCAATTTTGATAAATAATCACCATGTTTTGATATTAATGCTTTATTTGGAGTTATAACGTGAATTTTATTTTTAAGAGCTGTTTCAACAAGTTTTTTAGATATACCACTAGACATGCCTATACACTCAAAAAGTATATCTATTTTATTATTTTTTAAAATATTTAAAGGATTTTTAAAAAAAATTTTTTTATTTATTTTAAATTTTCTTTTTTTTTTAATATTTTTTGCAGAAATTGCAGTAATATTAATTTTTTTCCCAGTTTTTAATTCTATGTCTTTTCTTTTTTTTTGTAATTCATTATACAAATAAATTCCAATTTGACCTAAGCCAACAAGTCCGATATTTACATTTTTCATATCAATCCTTTTTTTATATCGAATCCATAATAATTATTAATATTTTGAACAGCTTGTCCAGCTCCACCTTTTATCAAATTATCAATAACTGATAATATTACTATTTTATTTTTAAACTTTGATTTACAAACAGATATATGACAAAAATTAGTATTTATAACATCGTTAGTGCTTATAAATTTGTTGATAGGTTTAATTTTTACGAAGAAATGATCTTTGTAAAAATTTTTAAGCTTTGAATTTATTTTATTTATTGAACTTTTCCCTTTTAGATCAACATAAATCGTAGATAAGATTCCTCTAAACATTGGACTTAGATGTGGTGTAAATGAAAATTTAACTTTTTTTCCTGTATAATTATTAAGTTCTTGTTCAATTTCTGAATTATGTCTGTGAAATCCGACCGCATACGCGCTTAATGATTCATATAAGTTTTTATCTGCATATTTTTTATGTACCCCTCTTCCTGCGCCTGAATATCCAGATTTTGAATCAACTATTATACCATTAGGATTTATTAGATTTGATTTAATAAGTGGTAACAATGGCAATAATATTGATGTTGGATAACATCCTGGGCAAGAAATAATTTTATATTTATTTATAATTTTTTTAGAAAATTCTGGTAGTGAGTAAATACTATTTTTTATATTATTCTTTGATGAGTGTTTAATCTTATACCATTTTAAGTACTCTTTTATAGACTTTAATCTAAAATCTGCTGATAGATCAATTAAAATATTATTTGGTAATAAATTATTGGATAATTTCTGCGCTTCACCATTAGGTAGTGCAGTAAAAACTAAATCTACATTTTTAAGTAATTTGTTTGAAAATTTAATTATTCTAGGTAAATTTTTTTTTATACTTTTGTCAAATGTGTCTATAGATTTTCCTTTTGAGGTATTACCACATAAATATTTTATGTTTATATTAGGATGTTTAATTAATAATTTAATTAATTGAATTCCTATATATCCAGTTGATCCAGCAATTAAAGCATTTAGCTTAGACATAATTCAGTATAGCAGTTGAGTATAAAAAAGAAATTATCTTTTAGAAAATTGAAAACTTCTCCTAGCTTTTCTATGACCATATTTCTTTCTTTCAACTGATCTAGAATCTCTAGTGGTTAATTTTTCTTTTTTTAAGGTTGATTTATAATTTTCATCAAACATTAATAATGCCTTGGAAATACCATGGACCATTGCACCAACCTGGCCTGTTAATCCACCACCTTTAACATTGCATCTAACATCATAATTTGTTGATTGATCAATTATTTCAAAAGGTCTAAGCAATTGCATTTTGTGATTTTCTCTTTTGAAATATTGTTCATATTTTTTTCCATTAACAAAAATTTGTCCAGATCCCTTTTTTAGCCATACTTTAGCAATTGAGGTTTTTCTTCTTCCTGTTGCGTATTTACTATCTTTAAAGTCTAGTTTGTTTACAGATACTTCCATATTAAATTCTTGCTAAGTTTTTTTTGTTTAATTTTGATAAATCAATTATTTTAGGATTTTGAGATGAATGTGGATGTTCAGATCCTGAGTAAATTTTTAGTTTTGTTAATTGTTTTCTTCCCAAAACACCACTTGGCAACATTCTTTTAACGGCCAATTTTAAAGCCTCACCCGGTTTTTTTTCATAAAGCTTTTCAGGAGTAGTTTCTTTAATTCCACCTGGATAACCTGTGTGTCTAAAATATTTTTTATTTTGAAATTTTTTACCAGTAAATTTTATTTGCTCGATATTCTTAACTACAACAAAATCACCATGATCCATATGAGGAGTGTAAGTTGTCTTATTTTTTCCTCTTATAATCTTAGATATAACTGTTGCCAATCTACCTACTACGGCGTTTTTAGCATCAATTTCGTACCAATCGCTTTTTATCTCAGTATTTTTAACGAATTTTGTCATGGTTGCGGGATTAATACTTATAAAAGCTAATATTGTCAAATTATATTAATCTTGATAATAATTGTGCAGTTTAAGTGCGGTTAAACTGAATAAATTTACAAAATAAAATTAATATGATGGGAGAAATTAATGAGCGATAAAACTAAAAAAGGAACTGATGCAAAAACCTATAAATTTGATACTTTAAGTTTGCATGCTGGTTATCAGCCGCACAAAAATGCTGGATCAAGACAGGTTCCTATATATCAAACGACTTCTTACTTATTTGATGATGTAGATCACGCTGCTGCTCTTTTTAATCTTGAAAGAGGTGGTCATATTTATAGTAGAATCTCAAATCCAACAGTCGGAGTTTTAGAAGAAAGAGTAGCATCTCTAGAAGGTGGAACTGCAGCTCTCGCCACATCATCAGGTATGAGTGCAATTTTTTTAACTGTTATGACGTTGTGTGAAGCTGGAGATCACTTGGTTGTTTCTTCCCAACTTTATGGTGGTACTGTAAATTTATTTAGATTAACTTTGCCAAAATTTGGTATCAAATGTACATTTGTAAAACCACGTGACACAGAAGGATTCAAAAAAGCTATTCAAAAAAATACTAAGGGTATTTTTGGTGAGCTAGTAGGAAATCCTGGAAATGAACTTATGAATATGCCAGAAATATCAAAAATAGCTCATGAAGCTGGTATTCCATTAATTGTTGATGCCACATATCAAACTCCATATCTTTGTAAACCTTTTGAACATGGAGCTGATATAGTAGTCCATTCATTAACAAAGTGGATGGCTGGGCACGGTTCTTCAATGGCAGGTATATTGGTTGAAGGTGGAAATTTTGATTGGATGCAAAATGATAAATTTCCAACGATGACAAAACCATATGAAGGTTATCACGGATTATCTTTTGCGGAAGAATTTGGACCAACTGCTTTTACTATGAAAGCAAGAGCTGAAGGTATGAGAGACTTTGGTCCTTGTTTAAGCCCTCAAAATGCATGGAATGTATTACAAGGTATTGAAACATTGTCTGTAAGAATGAAAAAGCACTGTTCCAATGCAGAAGAAATGGTCAAATATTTATTGGGTCATGAAAGTGTTGCCTGGGTATCACATCCTAGTGTTCCAGATCATCCTGATCATGAATTAGCAAAAAAACTATTACCTAATGGTCGTGGATCAATGATAGCATTTGGAATTAAAGGTGGAAAAGATGCAGGCGTTGCATTTATAAATAATGTTAAACTTGCTTCTCACCTTGCAAATGTTGGAGATACTAGAACTTTGGTTATTCATCCTGCATCTGGAACTCATTCTCAAATGGATGAAGCAACTTTAAAATTTGCTGGTTTATCTCATGACATGATAAGATTATCTGTAGGTATTGAAGATATAGATGATATTAAAAACGATTTTGAAATTGGATTCAGAGCAGCAAGAAAACCAAGACTTGTATCTAATCAATGAAATTTAAAGTAAATGGTAACGAGGTATTTGCTTCTACAGGTGGACGTCCGTTTGATAAAAAAAAACCATTAATTATTTTTGTTCATGGTAGTGGTTTAACCCATATGACATGGGTTCTACAAACAAGATATTTTGCGTTTCATGGTTATAGTGTGTTAGCATTAGATTTACCTGGTCACGGTCTATCTGGTGGTAAAAGCTTAAAATCTATTGAAGATATGGCTGACTGGATTAATAGTGTGATAGATTCTGTCGGATACAAAGAGGCATCATTGGTTGGTCATTCTCAAGGTTGTTTAATAACAATTGAATGTACAGCAAGATATCCAGATAAAATTAAAACACTGAGTTTAATGGGTGGTGCTGGAGCAATACCTATGAACCCAGAATTATTAGCTCTTGCTGAGAATGGTGATCCAAAGGCAGTAGATTTAATGATGGATTGGGCGCATGGTCCAGCAGGTCATTTTGGCGGTCATCCAGTGCCAGGATTGTATCATATAAATACTGGGGGTATGTTAGCTAAATCAAGAACTATAAAAGAAACTCTAGCTGTAGATTTTAGAGCATGTGATAATTACAAAAATGGATTTGAAGCAGCTAAAAAAATTAAAATACCTACTTTATCAATACTCGCTACAGATGATAAAATGTGTCCTGTCAAAGAAGGTAAAAAATTAGCTGATTTAATTGAAGGTAGCAAAGTTGATATTATTGATAATTGTGGTCACATGATGTTGCTTGAAGAAGCAGATAGAGTTTTAAAAGTATTAAAATTATTTATTACAACTAATTATCCTTCTAAATAAAACTGATATTATTTTAAGTTATTGACATTTAAGTAAATTTAATCTAACTTTTTAGTGCGCTGATTTAATATCAACTTGCAGAGCGCCTAAGAAATCCTGCTAAAGCTGAATATAAATACAACCACCGTTTTAGTCGGTGGTTTTTTTTTGCAAGATATATAAATAATCATCGTGGGTATTTGAACTATATTGTGCACCCTGATACACTAAAGCACTAAAAAAGGAGGAAATAATGAGTAAAAACCCAGAAACAATTGCATTGCACGGTGGTGATTATAGAAGAGACCCAGCAACAACCGCTGTAGCAGTGCCTATATATAGAACAACATCGTATCAATTTAATGATACAGGACACGCAGCAAATTTATTTGCGCTTAAGGAGTTTGGAAATATTTATACACGAATAATGAATCCAACCAACGATGTTTTAGAAAAAAGAGTTGCGGCACTTGAAGGTGGTTTAGCTGCATTAACTGTTGGTTCAGGACAAGCTGCTTCAACATTTGCTATTATGAATGTATGTCAATCTGGTGATAATTTTATAAGTTCAACAGATTTGTATGGTGGAACTGTAAACTTATTTACACATACATTAAAAAAACTAGGTATTGAGTGTAGATATGCAGATCCAGCTGATCCAAAAAATTTTGAAAAACTTATAGATGAAAAGACAAGATGTTTTTATGCAGAAACATTACCAAATCCATATCTTAGAGTTTTTCCAATTAAAGAGGTAGCTGACATTGGTAGAAAACACAATATACCGTTAATAATGGATAACACAGCATCTCCAGTAATATGTAAACCAATAGAACATGGTGCAGCCGTTGTTGTTCACTCATTAACTAAATTTATTGGTGGTCATGGAACCGTTATTGGTGGATGTTTAGTTGATGGAGGAAATTTTGATTGGACAGCTGATCCTAAAAGACAACCCCTTTTTAACGAACCTGATATGAGTTATGGAGGAGCTAAATGGGGTGAAGTTGTTCCTCAATTAACAGGGGCAAATGTTTCTTTTGCTATAAGAGCTAGAGTATGCTTGTTAAGAGATTTAGGAGCTCCTTTAGCACCAGATAATGCGTGGGGTATTATACAAGGTTTAGAAACAGCCCCTCTAAGAATGAAACAACATTGCTCAAACGCTGAAAAAGCTGTTGCTTTTTTAAAGAAACATAAAAATGTTGAAAGAGTTATATACCCTACTCTTCATGAAGGTGAAATTGCTGCAAGATCAAAGAAATATTTGAAGGGTGGAAATGGAGCTTTAGTAGGTATAGAGGTTAAAGGAGGTGTAGAAGCAGGGAAAAAGTTTATAGAATCTTTAAAAATGTTTTACCATGTTGCAAACATAGGTGATGCTAGAAGTTTAGCTATTCACCCTGCTACAACTACTCATAGTCAATTAACTGAGGAAGAGCTTTTAGCAGCTGGCGTAACACCGGGTTATGTAAGATTATCGGTAGGTATAGAACATCCTGATGATATTATTGCAGATTTAGATCAAGCATTAAATCAGTCAGGAAAACCTAATTTGAAGGCTGTTGGTTAGTATTGAGATATAGTAAATAAACTGAAGAACTAACTAAAAATATTGAGCTTATTTGGTGCATAGATGCTAAAATTATCTGTGCACCATAAACTAGTGTAAAAATACCTAATAAAATTTGAATAAATAAAAAAAATCCAACAATTTTAATTGATAAAAATAAATTTTTTAAATTGTTTCTGTAAATTTTAATTAACATTAATAAGTAAAATAATAAAATTAAGTATGCTAAATTTCTATGCATAAATTGAACTAGTGATGGATCACTAAAAGCAGAAATTTTAAAAAGATTAATAAAATTATTATCATCAGGAAAATAAGAAGATCCCATCAATGGCCATGAGTTATATATTTGTCCAGCGTCCATACCAGAAACAAAAGCTCCTATAACAATTTGACAAAATATGAAAAATAAAAAAAATATTGGAATATAGTAATTTAATTTAGAGTAAGTATTTTGTTTAATTTTTAAACTTAAATAGCACCACAATATTAGTGATAATATAAAAAAGGCAATTATTAAATGGATTGATAATCTGAAATGACTTACATCGACTCTGTCTACTAAACCACTTGATACCATATACCAACCAATAAATCCTTGAAAACATATTAAAATAAAAATTAAATACAAATTATATAATTTTTTAATTCCTAGTTTAAAAGTGAAAAACAATAATGGTAATAAGAAAAATATACCTATAAGCCTTCCTAAAAATCTATGTGCCCATTCCCACCAAAAAATTACTTTAAATTCATACATTGTCATCAAATAATTTTGTTCAGTAAACTCGGGAATTTTTTTATATAATTCAAAATATTCTATCCAATCTTCATTGTTCAGAGGTGGTAAAAATCCTGAGAATAATTGCCATTCTGTAATAGATAAACCTGAATCAGTAAGCCTTGTTAATCCTCCAACTATTATCATTATTGAAATAATCCAAAACATTGAAGCTAGCCAAAAAGAAATATAATTTTTTAGTTTAATATTTTCTATATACATATTTAAATAAATATAATAATTATAGCTAAATCCAACTGAATAAATGTCGCCAATTAATAGAAAAAAATTAAAAGTTTTAAGAAAAAGATTAGATAAACTAGATAACTCATTTATAAAATTAATTAAAAAAAGAACTTTAATAATAAAGCAAGTTTTAAAACTTAAGCAATCTAGAAAAGAAATTGTTGATAAAAAAAGAATTAAATTTATTTTAAATCAAATACGAAAAAAATCTATTAAACATAAAATAGATCCCAAAATTACAAATCGTATTTGGAAGAATATGATATTATCTTATATAGATTATGAAAGAAGAAACTTTAAAAATAAATAACTATTTACTGTGAGGTGGAAGTTTTTTTTCAACAAATGTTTCGTGCTTTCTTGTAGCGGGATTATATTTTTTCGCTTTTAATTTAACCTTTGCCTTTTCACCTCCTGCTGGTTTTTTTACATAGTAAAAGAATGGGCTATCAGGTTTAGATTCAGGTACAAGTCTTACTTTAACGTGAGTTTTTTTTGCCATATCAGCCTAGTTTTTTAATTTCTTTAGCTAAGTTTGAAATTTTTTCAAGCTTAGATTTTAAATCTTTTTTTGATGTGTTTATAGAACTATTAAAAGTTTCGTCAAGGTCAAAAGAACTTTTGTTTATTAAGAATTTTTTAACTCCGTTAATTGTAAAACCTTTTTCTTTAAGTAAAAATCTAATCATCTTTAATAGCTCAATAGATTTTTGATCATAATATCTTCTTCTACCTGAAAATATTTTGGGTTTAATTTGCTTAAATTCTTTTTCCCAAAATCTAATTGTATGTGTGTTTAACTTACCATTTTTACGATTAACTAAATTAAGATCTTTGGCAACTTCACCAATAGTTTTATATGCAGTTCCTAATTTATCTTTCATGTATTAATTTTATTTTTCAATTCTTTTGATGGTTTAAAAAGAATAACTTTACGTTCCGATATAACTGCTGATTCTTTTGTTTTTGGATTTCTTCCAATTCTTTTTTTTTTAAATCTTAATTCAAAAGTTCCAAATTTCGCTATCTTTACTTTTTTATTTTTTTTTAAATTCAGCAATATAATTTCAAAAAAATCCTCCAATAAATTTTCAGAAATTTTTTTAGAGTAACCTATCTGCATATATATAGAATTAACAATTTCTTGTTTTGTGAGATTAATTCTCATTTTTAACTTATGCTTTTTTTAATTTTGTCTATTAAGTTATTTTTAACAATTTTTTCGCAAACTGACAATGAATTAGCAAAACCAATATAATCAGTACCACCGTGGCTTTTGATAACAGGTGAATCTAATCCTAATAAAATAGCACCGTTATATAACCTTGGATCTAATTTTTTTTTAAATTTTTTTAAACTACTTATTGAAATTAATGATCCTAATTTACCAAATATTGAAGTTTTCAAAGCATATTTTAGCTCACTTGTAATAAAATTTGCTGTACCTTCTGCAGTTTTTAAAGCTACATTACCTGTAAATCCATCTGCAACTATAACATTTACATTACCATCCATGATATGGTTACCTTCTATAAAGCCTTTGAAATCAAAATCTTCGTTAGTGATTTGGTTTAGTTTTTGATAAGTTTCTTTAATAATTTCATTACCTTTTAATTCTTCAGATCCAATATTTAACAAAGCTACTTTGGGTTTCTCCTCAGGAAATAGTGACTTGAATAATGATGAACCCATTACCGCAAAATCTATCAAATTTTTGTCGCTGCACTCGATATTTGCACCTAAATCTAAAACTACACTCATTCCTTTTTTGCTTGGCCATAAACCAGACAGTGCTGGCTTGTCTATATTCTCAATCATTTTTAAGTTTAATTTGGCTATTACTAAAAGTGCTGCTGTATTACCTGCTGAAATTACTATATCTGAAAGTTTCTGTTTGACGCTATCTATAGCTAACCACATACTAGTATTTTTTCCTCTTTTAGCCGCTGTAAAGGCACTATCTTCACCTTTTATTTTTTCATCTGTATGAATTATTTCATATGCGCTTTTATCAATTAATTTCTTATTAATTATTGGATCTATAATATTTTTGTCACCAAACAACTTGTAATAAATATTTTTACTCTCTTTATGATGAATTTCGATACCATCGATGATTTTTTGCGGTGAATTATCACCACCCATTGCATCGACTGCAATATTAATCATTTTTGACATAAGAAAATTATTCTTTCGGGTCTAAAACTTGTCGCCCTTTATAAAAACCAGTTTTTAGATCTAAATGATGTGATAAACGGTACTCTCCAGATTTTTTATCCTCAATAACATTTTTTGCAGAAAACTTAATATGTGATCTTCTTTTTCCTGCTCTAGATCTAGTTGTTTTACGTTTTGGTACAGCCATAACTAAAATTTAAGACTTATTACATCTTTTGTAAAATAATTAAAAGACTTTTTTGTTAAATAATATGAATATTTATCAAAATAACTTGTAAAACTTGATATTTCATCATCAGTATCGATATATTTGGAAAATAAATTAGATTTTTCTATTGAATCAAATTTTTCCCACAATTCAACTTTATTAACTATTGAATACATTAGATTAACATAATCTTTCATTTTTTTATTTACAGTTGCATCTCCATAACCAATCTCTCTAATGCTTAACTCTATTTGCTTGAAAATAAAATCGTATAACTTTTGACGGTCATTAATTGATGATTTGTTTTTATATATTTTTAGAAAAAAGGCCAAATGAAAGAAAAAAATTGTTAATCTATCAGAAAAACTTTCTTTATTTGTATAGTATTTATATAAAGATTTATTCCTAGTTAATTTAATCAAATTATTGTAAATATTTAAATATTTTGTATTCATATGAAAAAATTATTAATATTTTTACTAATACTTTTTGTTTCTAATTGTTCAACAAAAAAATTAGAAAAAAATCATGGATTGATGAATTTAGATAAAAAAAAAGATAAAATTATTGTTGGTAAAACAAATAAAAATGATATTCTAAATTTGTTTGGACCTGCATCTACTGTAAGTACCTTTAATGATGATATATGGATTTATATTGAATCAAAGAAAATTAACCAATCTATATTTAAACTTGGTAGTCAAAAGTTAGATAAAAATAATACATTAATTTTAGAATTTAGTGAAAGAAGTTTGGTTAAAAATATTGAGTTTATTGATATAAATAAAATGAATGATATAATAATTACTGATAAGAAAACTGAAAAAGCATACTCTAATAACTCAAAACTTTATTCAATTTTAACTAGCTTAAGAGAAAAAATTAATGCCCCAACCAGAAGAAGCAGAGTTAAAAAAAATAATTAATTATATAGTTTTAACCAGCTATAACTGCTAAAAGCAATAATGCTACAATATTTGTAATTTTTATCATAGGATTAACTGCTGGACCTGCTGTATCTTTGTAAGGATCTCCAACTGTATCGCCAGTAACAGCAGCTTTATGAGCTTCAGAACCTTTACCTCCAAAGTTTCCATCTTCTATATACTTTTTAGCATTGTCCCAGGCACCACCGCCTGCAGTCATTGATATAGCAACAAATAAACCTGTGATAATTACACCTAACAACATAGCTCCAACTGAAGATAATGCCGCTACTTGTCCGCCTATAGGTAAAATAAACAAATATAAAACAATTGGTGAAAGAACAGGTAATAAAGATGGCACTATCATTTCTTTAATAGCAGCTTTAGTTAATAAATCAACTAATCTACCATAATCAGGTTTTGATTTTCTTTTCATTATACCTGGAATTTTTTTAAACTGTCTTCTAACTTCAACAACAACGGCTCCACCTGCTCTACCTACAGCTTGCATTCCCATTGATCCAAATAAATATGGAAGCATACCACCAACTAATAATCCAACAACTACAAATGGATTTGATAAGTCAAATGTTACAACAATTCCTTCAAGTTTTGATCCAGCTACTTTAGAAAAGTGTTTAATATCTTCTGTGTAAGCAGCAAATAAAACTAGTGCACCTAATCCAGCAGAACCAATTGCATAACCTTTTGTTACAGCTTTAGTTGTATTTCCAACAGCATCTAATGCATCAGTAGTTTTTCTAACGTTTTTTGGCAAATTAGACATTTCTGCTATACCACCAGCATTATCAGTAACTGGTCCGTATGCATCTAAAGCAACTACCATACCTGCTAAAGCTAACATTGTTGTTACAGCGATTGCTATACCAAAAAGACCAGCAATATAATTTGTTAACAATATACCACCTACGATAATTAAAGCTGGAATAGCGGTAGCTTCCATTGAAACAGCTAAGCCTTGAATTACATTTGTACCATGACCTGTTGTTGATGATGAGGCTACACTTTTAACTGGTCGATAATTAGTTCCTGTATAATATTCAGTTACCCATATTAATAAACCTGTTATAACTAAACCTATTACACCGCATGTATATAAACTCATTCCCGTAAACGATTTATCAGAAATTGTATAAATATTTTCTAATCCCAAAACATAATCGGTAATTGGATATAAAATTATTAACGAGGTTACAGCAGTAACAATAAAACCTTTGTATAAAGCAGCCATAATATTCTTTGATTTTCCTAATTTAACAAAAAATGTTCCAATGATAGAGGTTAATATACAAGCTCCACCAATTGATAAAGGGTAAACCATCATGTTAAGATCACCATGGAAAAATATTGATGATAAAACCATAGTTGCAACTATTGTAACTGCATAAGTTTCAAATAAATCAGCTGCCATACCTGCGCAATCTCCTACATTATCGCCTACGTTATCAGCAATTACAGCAGGATTTCTTGGGTCATCTTCTGGAATACCGGCCTCTACTTTACCAACTAAATCTGCACCAACGTCTGCACCTTTGGTAAAAATTCCACCACCAAGTCTTGCAAAAATTGAAATTAATGAAGCACCAA
>CACKXX010000021.1 GCA_902604265.1 uncultured Pelagibacteraceae bacterium
AACATCTCTACTTTCATCCCAATTAATTCTGTTTCCAGTTCTTTTTACTACAACACACTTTTTAACATTAGGACAATTCAAAAGAGCTTCATCAACTGTTGATTTTAAATGTATAATTTTTCCTCCTCTAACACCTTCATCAGCGGTAATAACATAGTCAGATTTACAATCATTAATCCTTCCAGTTATACTATCAGCTGAAAAACCACCAAAAATAATTGAATGAACTGCTCCTATTCTTGCGCAAGCTAGCATTGTATATGCTAACTCAGGAATCATTGTTAAATAAATTGTAACTCTGTCTCCCTTTTTAACTCCAATTTCTTTCAATCCATTTGCTGCTTTTGAAACTTCTTGATGTAATTGTTTATAGCTAATTTTTTTCTGAACTTTTGGATCATCACCAACCCATATTATTGCAGTTTTGTCTTTATTTTTCTTTAGGTGACGATCGATACAGTTAACTGAAGCATTCAAAGTTCCATCATAAAACCATTTAATATGAACATCATTCTTACTGTATTTATAATCTTTTATTTTTGTATATGGTTTGATCCAGGTAATTCTTTTACCTTCTTTTTTCCAAAATTTATCGTTATTTTTTAAAGAATCTGAATATTTTTTTTCATATGCTGATTTATTTACTATAGCTTTTTTTATCCAATCACTTTTTGACTTATAAATTAATTCTGAATTGTGAATTTTTTTAGATTTAATATTTTTTAATCTTTTTTTTCTTATTTTTCTTTTTTTTGATTTTTTCTTTTTAATTTTTTTTCTTTTTTTCTTTTTTGGCATATAGGTTTATTTTTTAATTAATATTACTCATCTTCAAAATAATTTTCCAGCTTTTAGTATCTATAGGCATAACTGATAATCTACTTTGTCTAATAAGTGGTAATTTGCTTAGATTGGGATTTTTTTTAATATTTTCTAATGAAATAGGCTTTTTCAAAGCTTTTCTAAACTTTACTTGAACAGCCACAAACCTTTTTTCTTTATCTGTTGGATCTATAAAAGCAGTTTTTATAACCTCAACTATTCCCACAATTTCTTTTCCAATATTTGAATGATAAAAAAAGCAAAGATCACCCTTAGACATTTTTTTTAAATTATTTGCAGCCTGATAGTTTCTAACTCCATCCCAGGTAGCCCCTTTTAAGCCAGCTTTTTTTTGATCAGTAATAGACCAAACATTTGGCTCAGATTTTAATAACCAGTACTTCATTAAGAAAACATGTTATATTTAAATTTTAACACCAGCTCCTTTTAAAAAAATAGCTTTCTCGTCTAGTTGCCATCTCGGCTTTGCAGAAAAATCTAAATCATTAAATTGATTTTGTTTAAATTTTTCTAAACCCACAAATGCAATCATTGCAGCATTATCTCCACATAAACTAATTGGTGGAAATATTGCTTCAAAATTTTCTTCCTCGCAAAGTTTTATTAAAACTTCTCTTATTTTTTTATTTGCTGCAACACCACCAGCCACAACAAAGGTTTTATTTTTATTTTTATTAATTTTATTAAATTCTTGAAAAGCAACTTTACTTTTTTTGTATAATATATCCTCCATTGTTTTTTGGAAAGAAGCTGCAAGGTCAAATTTATCTTTTTCATTTTTTATATTTTTTGTAATTCTAAGAATGGCTGTTTTAAGCCCTGCAAAAGATAAGTTACAACCACCTTTGTTAATTATAGGTTTTGGTAAAGTAAATTTTGTCGGATCACCTTTTTTTGCCAAAACTTCTATTTGTGGACCACCTGGAAATTCGATACCAAGTAATTTTGCAGTTTTATCAAATGCTTCTCCTGCAGCATCATCAATAGTAGTTCCAAGTCTTTTATATTTTCCGAGTCCTTCAACACATAAAAATTGGCTGTGTCCTCCAGATATTAAAAGTAAAAGATAAGGAAAATTTATTTTTGAATTTAATTTAGGACTTAGAGCATGCCCTTCCAAGTGATTAACTGCAATAAATGGTTTTTTTAAAGATGCTGCAATAGCCTTACCAAAATTTAGTCCAACAGATAAACAAACTATTAAACCAGGACCTGCAGTTGTTGCAACCGCATCTATTTCATTTAAATTAATTCCACTTTCATCCAATGCTTTTTTTGAAATTAAATCAATTTTTTCTATATGAGCTCTAGCAGCAAGTTCAGGAACAACTCCACCGAATTCTTTATGAATATCTATTTGGCTTGAAACTATATTAGATAAAATTTCTGGTTCGCCTTTACTATTTTCTCTGATTAAAGCTACTGCAGTTTCGTCACAACTGGACTCTATTCCAAGAATTACTGGTTTTTTTGACATAAATTAGTTTTAATTAATTTCAAATTCTAAATATAAAGATGGATTATAAATTAATTTAATGAAAAGCAAAAAAATTATTATTGGATCAAGAGGGAGTAAATTAGCATTAATCTATGCTGAAAAAGCAAAAGAAAAAATTTTAAAAGTATCAAAAGAATTCAATATTGAGAGCGCTGAAATAAAAAAAATTACTACAGCAGGAGATTTAAATCAAAAAGACAGACTTTCTGAAATAGGAGGCAAAGGACTTTTTTCAAAAAAAATAGAAAATGAATTACTAGAAAATAAAATTCATATTGCAGTTCATGCTTTAAAGGATATGCCATCAGATGAAACCAAGGGATTAGTAACTAATTGTTTTTTAGAAAGAAATGATCCTAGAGAAGTATTAATTTCTAAAAATAAAATAAAATTTAAAGATTTAAATCAAAATTCAGTAATAGGAACTTCTTCTTATAGAAGAGAATTTCAGTTAAAAAATAAAAGAAGCGATTTAAATTATAAATTAATTAGAGGTAATGTTGATACTAGAATTAATAAATTAAATGACAATTTATATGATGCAATAATTTTATCTTATGCTGGTATTAATTCTTTAAACCTAAACGAAAATATTTCTGAAATTTTTTCTATTGATGAAATTATTCCAAGTGCTGGACAAGGAGTTATAGCATTACAATGCAAAAGTGATGATGATTTTATAAAAAATGTTTTAAAAAAAATAAATGATGAAAAAACTTTTAAAAGTGCTCAAGCCGAAAGAAATGTTCTCAAAGTTTTAGAAGGAGACTGCGAAACGGCAGTTGGCGCAATATCAGTTATAAATAATGAAAATATAACACTAGAAGGAGAGCTTTTTTCTTTAGATGGAAAAGAAAGATTTTATTGTAAGTCTTCTAGAGATATAAAACATGCAGCAGAATTAGGCATTGAAATTGGTAAAAATTTAAAAAAACAATCTAAAGGGAGTTATAAAAAGTAGTATGCATATTTTATTTACAAGACCTTTGGAAGACTGTGAGGAATTAATATTAAAATTTAGTAAACTTGGAAATAAAGTTTCACATATGCCAGTTATTCAAATTGAAAAAGTTGAATATGGAAAAATAAATTTTATAGATTACAAAGCAATAATTTTTACAAGTGCTAATGCATTAAAATTCTTAGATACAAAGAAGATTGATAAAAAAATTATCTGTTTTTGTGTTGGAAGTACTACAGAGAAAAAAGCACTTAGTGTTGGATTTCAAAATGTAATAACAGCTGAAGGTAATGTAAAAAACTTAGAGGAATTAATATTACAAAATTTTAATCCTTCTTCTGGAAAAATGCTTTATGTAAGTGGAGAAATTATTTCAAATGATCTTGATAAAAATTTAGTATCACGAGGGTATAATGTACAAAGGGTTATTAACTACACTTCAAAACCTAATTATCAATTAGATGAAACATTTATAGAAAAATTAAGATTAAATATGCCTGATGTTGTTTATGTTTATTCTCAAAATAGCGCTTTAAGCTTCCTAAAATTAATAAATAATTACAAATTAAATGATTTTTGGATGAACACTAATTTAATGTGCATTAGCGAAAAATCCTCGTCAGTATTAAATAAAATTAAGTGGAAAAAAATTTTTATTTTTAGTCCTGGAGAAGAAGAATTTTTGCTATATAAAATTTAAAAATGGAACTATTTAATAATTTTAAATCACTTTTTCTTTCTGTCTGGGAAAGAGGAATTTTGGGTGTTGATATTCTTCAGATATTAATTGGCGTTGGAATATTTTTAATTTTTTTAATATTTAGAGGAATTATTAGTAAATTGATTATTAAAAGATTAGAAAATATAGCAAAGCGAACAACAAATAAATTTGATGACTCTTTTGTCTCTGCAATGGAAGGACCAGCAAGATTTTTACCAATAGTTATAGGTTTTTTTATAGCGAGCTACTACATGTCATTTTCAGAAGAAAGCAGAGAAATTGTAGATACAATTAATAGAACTTTAATAACCATTTTTATTTTTTGGGTTATGCATCAAATTATAGAACCAGTTTCTTATGTATTAAGTGGTCTAAATAAAATTTTAACTAGAGAACTTATTGGTTGGATTATTAAGTCATTAAAAGTTTTAATTTTTATTTTAGGTATAGCTGCAGTTCTTGAATTATGGGGTATAAAAATTGGACCGATTATTGCAGGTCTAGGTTTATTCGGAGTTGCTGTTGCATTAGGTGCACAAGATTTATTTAAAAATTTAATTTCAGGAATATTAGTATTAGTTGAAAAAAGATTTAAAATTGGAGATTGGATTTTAGTTGAAGGAATAATTGAAGGAATTGTAGAAAAAATAGGATTTAGATCAACCGTTATAAGAAAATTTGATAAATCAATTGCAATAATTCCAAATTTTCAATTTGCTGAAAATGCTGTAATAAATGTAAGTCAAACTACAAATTGGATTATTAGTTGGACAATCAATCTTCAATACAATTCAACAATTGATCAACTTAAAACAATTAGAAATGAAATTGAAAATTATATAAAAAAAAATGAAGATTATAAACCTGAACTTGGATATGCTGTTAGAGTGGATAGTTTTGCAGAAAGTTCTATTGACATGTATATTCGTTGCTTTACTAAAACAGATGATTGGGATGAATGGTTAGCAGTCAAAGAAAGATTAGCAATTCAAATTAAGCAAATTGTTGAAAAAAATGGTGCATCTTTTGCATTTCCTAGCCAATCTATTTATGTTGAGAAAAAATGATTGCTATTTTTTATTTAGCATTACAAATATTAAAACTTTACTCCTATGTAGTGATTGCAAATGTAGTTATAAGTTGGTTAATAGCTTTTAATATTTTAAATACATCAAATAGATTTGTTTATTCAATATTAGAATTTACATATCGTCTGACCGATCCTTTTTTAAACAGAATAAGGAGATTTTTGCCAAATCTGGGTGCCTTTGATATTTCACCTATCATACTTCTTTTGTTGATCTGGTTTATTGAAATGTGTATGAAGCTTTACGTGGCACCAATAATATTCTAATAAAACATGATATTAATTGACGGAAAAAAAATAGCAGCAGATTTAAGAGAAGATTTAAAGAAAGAAGTTTCTGAATTAAAATCTAAGCATAATAAAGTTCCAGGATTAACAGTAATTTTGATTGGAGAAGATGCACCAAGTCAAATTTATGTAAGAAATAAAGAAAGATCAGCAAAAGAAGTAGGTTTAAAATCAGAGGTAATTAAATACCCAGATACAGTAGAAGAAAAAACAGTTTTAAAAAAAATTGAAGAACTAAATAATGATGAAAGTGTATCGGGCATTTTAGTTCAATTACCATTGCCAAAACACATAAATAAACAAAAGGTTATTGAAGCAATTTTACCAAGTAAAGACGTTGATGGATTTCATCCTATGAATGTCGGAAATTTGTCTTCAGGTTATGAAAGCTCAATACCTTGTACACCTCTTGGATGCTATTTATTAATAAAAAAAATTGAGCCAAATTTAAGTGGAAAAAAAGCAGTTGTTGTTGGAAGATCAAATTTGAATGGAAAACCAATGACGCAACTTCTTTTAAAAGAAAACTGTACGGTCACAATTACGCATTCTAAAACAAAAGACCTAAAAGGTGAGTGCTTAAAGGGTGATATTATAGTTGCTGCAGTTGGGATGCCTGAACTTGTTAAAGGTGATTGGGTTAAAAAAGATGCAATAGTTATAGATGTTGGAATCAATAAAACTGAAAAAGGGATAGTTGGAGATGTTGCATTTGATGAAGTTTCAAAAGTTGCAAAAGCTATAACACCTGTTCCAGGTGGAGTAGGTCCAATGACAATTGCGTGTCTTCTCAAAAATACTATTGAGTGCTTCAAAAGATCTAATTAATTTATAAAATTTTATAACCTATAACTTTCTAATGAAGTTATTTTTTATATTAGGAAACCAATTATTTCCAATTCAAAATTTAAATAGTTTTAAGAATGATCATATCATTTTTATGGCTGAAGATTATCAATTATGTACTTATGAAAAACATCATAAATTAAAAATCTTATTATTTTTGTCATCAATGAGATCCCACGCAGATTACTTAAAAAAAAATAAGTTCAGAGTTGAATATACTAAAATTGACTCAAGTGATTTTAAAAAAGATTATTTAGAAAAAGTAAAAAAAATTATTAAGTCAAAAAAAATAAAAGAAATTACAAGTTTTGAAATTGAAGATAAGTTTTTTGAAAAAAAACTAAAAAATTTTGTAAAAAAAAATGATTTAGTTTGGAATAAAATTCAATCACCAATGTTTTTAAATTCTAGAGAAGAATTTAATGAATATCTATCAAAAAATAAAAGACCTTTTATGGCAACTTTTTATAAAGGCATAAGACAAAAATTAAATATTTTAATGAAGCGAGATGGAAGTCCCGAAGGAAATAAATGGAGTTTTGATGAAGAGAATAGAAAGAAACTTCCAAAAAATATAAAGGTTCCAAAATTTCCAAAAATCACTGAGACAAAGCATACAAAAAATTTGAAACCTATTATTGAAAAAATGTTTAAGGATCATCCAGGAAGTACTAAAAATTTTTGGTTTGCGACTGAGTACGATGATGTTATTAAACTTTTAAATTTTTTCATAAAAGAAAAATTAAATTTGTTTGGCGATTATGAAGATGCTGTAGATCAAGGTAATAATATTTTATTTCATAGCGCTCTTAGCCCATACATTAACTTAGGGCTTATAACTCCTGAATTTATAATTTCAAAAGTTTTAGAATTTCATAAAAAAAATAAAATCAGACTTAATTCTTTTGAAGGATATGTAAGGCAGGTTATTGGCTGGAGAGAATTCATGAGAGGAGTTTATCAAAAATATAGTGATGAAATGGAGACAAGAAATTTTTTTAATCAAAATAGAAAGATGAAAAATTCATGGTACGAAGGTACAACAGGCTTACCTCCTTTAGATTATGCAATTAATAATGCATTACATTATGGTTGGTCACATCATATTGAAAGATTAATGATACTTTCAAACATTATGAACTTATGCGAGCTAAGACCCAAAATTGTTTACAAATGGTTTATGGAAATGTTTGTAGACTCATCTGATTGGGTGATGGTACCAAATGTTTATGGAATGGGTTTATTTAGCGATGGAGGAATTTTTGCGACAAAACCTTATATATGTGGATCAAGTTATTTTATGAAAATGATGGATTTTAAAAAAGGTGATTGGTGCAATACTATGGATGGATTGTATTGGAGATTTATAAATAGAAATAGATCGTTCTTTTTAAAAAATCCTAGACTTTCAATGATGGTAAGAATTTTTGACAAAATGAAACTTGATAGAAAAAAATTAATATTGTCAGAAGCTGAAAAGTTTATAAATAAAAATACATATGGCAATTAAAGTTTTTTTTAATGATTCTTGTAGCATTTGTAGACTAGAGATAAATCACTATAAAAAAATTGCAGATAGTAATTTAGAATGGGTTGATATTACAAATAATGAAGAGGCTTTAAAACTAACATCTAAATCACAAGAAGAACTTTTAAGAAGACTTCATGTTATAGATGATGGACAGGTGATAGGGGGAGCAAAAGCTTTTGTAATAATTTGGTCAAAAATTCCAAAATATAATTTTTTAGCAAAAATATTTTCAATAAAACCTCTTTTTTTTCTTTTTCACTATATTTATGAATTAGTTGCATATTTTTTATTTTTAAAAAATAAAAATCAACTTAAATGAAAAAGCAAAATTTGCCTTCTAAAATCTGTCCAATTTGCAAAAGACCATTTGTTTGGAGAAAAAAATGGAGATTAAATTGGGAAAAAGTTAAATATTGTTCTAAAAAATGTTCTTCTAAATAAATTCTTTAACAATTTTTGGTATATAATTTTTAAAATTAAAAAAACCTTTTGTACAATATTTCCAAGAATATTGATCAATTTTTCTATATAAAAAAAAAATATTTTTAAGATTATTTGAATTGATATAGTCAAGATTTTCCCCAACAGATGGATATAAACCTAAAAAATTTTCTTTCATATCTTTTAGATCTTGAATATTAATCATTTTACAATTTAATGATTTATTATTTAAATCTATAATTTGATTATTTATAAGAGACCTTTTAAAGTTAAGAACTTTTTCATCTAATTTTATTTGTCTAGTTTCATTTCCATTAAATACAAAATAAATATTTTCGAATGACCGATCGTTAAAATCGGATTGTTCAAAAGATAGATTATTTTCAAATATTAATAGATTCTTGATGTTAGATAAGTTTGCATTTATAAAACTATAATTTTTAATAGAATAACTTCTATTATCAATAACAGGAATTGGATTTTCATTAAGTTTAATATTATTGAATCTATTATTAGTGAACTTTTTTATATTCCATTCAGAAGCAACATAATTTTTACCCTTTGTTTGAACTCCTGCAACCCACCTCCAGCCCAAAGTATTAGATGCACTGTCTCCATCAAAAAGATGTTTCATGAAAAATTCAGCACCTAATTGCCAGGGTAAATGAAGAGTAAAAATCCAAATACTTGCAAACCACATTCTTGCGTGATTATGAAGATAATTATGATTTTTGAGCTCACTTACCCAGTAATTAAAACATTCGATGTTTGTTTTTCCATTAATTGCATTTAAATAGTTTTGATTATCTTTAAAATTTTTTTTTAATTTTTTTAAATCTTCAATGTAATTTGACCAAACTTTTGGTCTTAATTCAAGCCAACCTTTCCAATAAATTCTCCACAAAACTTCTTGAATGAACTTTTCATTTTTTATGAATGAATATTTTTTTAAAGATTTATCTATTATTTCTTTTTCACTAATTATGCCATGCGATACATATGGTGATAAACAAGAAATATTTTTTCTTTGGTTTGGTCCATAATCAAAGTTTCTTAGCTTAGAATATTCTATAAGATTTTTTTCAATAAAATTATTTAATTTCTTAATAGCAAAATTTCTTGATGGTTCAAAATTCATATTTTGAATTTTTTATTTTATTACTAAATATGAAATTAAAATTATCCAAAAAAATGTATAATAGTAGTAAATATATTTACTTACAAATAATGATGAAACTGAATTTTTACTTTTATTTTTTTTACTTTTTTTCATTAAATAGATGATCTTCCACCATCCACCCCAATTATTTGACCTGTTATCCAAGAACTTTCATCTGTAAGCAAAAACTTTGCCATTGCTGCAGCGTCTTTTCCTTCGCCAATTCTTTTCATGGGATGTGCTTTTGCAATACCTTCAGCCACAATATTACTTTTTAATATTGGTTGAGCTATTTTTGAATTTGTTAAGCTAGGAGCTATACAATTTACTCTGATATTTGGTGCGAACTCAGCAGCAAGAGAAACAGTTAAACCTTCAAGTGCTGCTTTAGTTGAAGCAATTATTGAATGATTAGTAAAACCTCTTTGTACAGCAACAGTCGAAAATAATATTATTGAACCTTTATTTTTTTTTAAATTATCTTCATATGCTTTAATAATTTCAATAACAGGATATAGATTTAACTTCATACATTTATGAAGATCATCCTCTTTTACTTTTTTAAATGGTTTTAAATCAATTGAACCTACGCAATAGGCTATTCCTTTAACTTCTTGGACTTCAGGTTTAATTTTTTCAATAAAATTATTTTCTAAAACATCAGCAACAGAATAATCACATTTAAATTTTTCTGATAGAGATTTAATTTCTTCTTCATTTCTTCCAACGAGATGAATCTCGTGGTTCGATTTGTATAATTGATCTGCTAAATTAGATCCAATATTACCAGTGGCTCCAAAAATTAAGTACTTAGGGGTCATAGTTTTTTATTTAATTATGATTTTTTTTTTGATTTTAGACCAAGTTTGTCGCTATGTCTTAATCTTAAAATTACTATGGCCGATGCTATAAGAACTATAGCTACAGCTTCATAAACCAATCCAGATGGATCCATTTCTTTACCTTGTAAAATTATAAATCGCGATAAAGCAGTTATTGCTATAAGCAATGGTAAAGTAATACTTATTGACTGTTGATCCCAAAAAACTCTCACCATTGCCATAACTTCTAAATAAAGAAACATTAACAACAAATCAGCTAAGGTAACTGACTGATTTAAAAACATTCTTTTAATCTCAATTCCAACAGCAATAACTGTGCTAATTAAAATTATTGTTAACAAAATAAACTGAAGATTTTTAGTTATATTTTCCATAATTTGTAAAGTATGAGTATTTTAAATCTTATTTTCATTCCTTGTTTTTTTTGTCGCACATATAACCATAATTGTTATCTTTTAAAGCTGCGACAAAAAATGATTGTAAAAAATTTTGAATAAATTTCAAATCATTATAGTTAACATTCTTTTATGTTTAAAATTATAATAATATACGAATTATTTTTTTTCTTATTTTGGAATATAATTTATTTTGGCGCTGATCTTAAAGATTTTGCAGCAAGCGAGTCTCTCGCATTCATATACTACATTTTGACATCTATGGCTTTGGGCTGGGTAATAATTAATGTAATAAGATATTCTTTTGGAGAAATACCTGATCCTCGCGAACAAGCAAAAAAAAAATAAATAATTTTTTATTTTAATTGTTTTTTGTGGAAGTTAATAAATTTCTCTACATTTGCTTTATTGAATGTTTTATTTTCCTCAAAAGATACTTTTTTCATTGAGTAAGCATTGCTCTTAGTTTGTCTAGACACAATTATAATATTGCCTTTGTAAAGTTTAAGTTTAATAAAACCATTTACTTTATTTCTATTTTTATCAATAATTTTTTGAAGTTTAAATCTTGCTTTTGAATACCAATACCCATTATAAATAAGTTCTGCATATTTAGGCATTATTTGATCTTTTTTATGCATAGTTTTCTTGTCTAATGTAACCGACTCAATAGCTCTATGAGCATTGATCAATAAAGTTCCTCCAGGTGTTTCATAAACGCCTCTTGACTTTATTCCAATAAATCTATTTTCAACTAGATCGACTCTTCCGATACCATTTTGACCAGCAACAAGATTTAATTTTTCTAAAATTTTTGAAGGAGTTAATTTTTTACCATTAACAGTTACTGCATCTCCATTTTTAAATCCTACAGTTACAAAAGAAGCTTTATTAGGTGCTTTTTCTGGAGAGGTTGTTCTTTGAAAAATAAATTCAGGTGCTGAATTTTTTGGATTTTCTAAAATTTTTCCCTCAGTAGATGTATGAAATAAGTTATCATCTACTGAAAATGGTGAAGCACCTTTCTTGTCTTTTGGGATTTTTATTCCATGCTTTTTTGCATAATTAATTAAATCAGTTCTAGATTTAAGTTTCCAAATTCTCCAAGGAGCTATAATTTTAATTTTTGGTCCAAAATAATGATAACCTAATTCAAACCTTACTTGATCATTTCCTTTACCAGTAGATCCATGAGAAACAGCATAAGCTTTAAATTTTTTTGCAACTCTAATTTGGTCTTTTGCAATTAATGGTCTTGCAATTGAAGTTCCTAATAAATAAACACCTTCATAAATTGCATGCCCTCTAATCATTGGAAAAACGTAATCTTTAACAAAATTATTTTTTAAATCTTTTATTATTATTTTTTTTACACCAAGTTTTTTTGCATTTTCAATTATTTTTTTTTTATTAATTTCCTGACCAATATCAGCCGTATAAGCAATAACCTCTGCTTTATAATTTTCTTGAAGCCATTTTAAAATAATCGAAGTATCTAGCCCGCCCGAATAAGCGAGAACAATTCGTTTATGCGATTTCATTTAAAATAAATTATGTGCAACTTTTTTTTGCGGCATTATAGGCTTTTGTAAAACCTAATAATGAATAATGATCAATAGTTTGAGAGCCAGATTTATTGTAACCAGTTACCATTATTCTAGAACCTTTTTTCATAGCTTTGATCATTTTTTTTTCAACTTTATTACTTGAAATCCATGCAAATCCATCTTGAGTAATATCAAACTTATATTTTTTTTTCCCTGATTTAGCTAATATTGAATTTTGTGAATTAAATTCATAACCAGACGTTGTACTTATTTCATCAGTAATTTTATCATTAGGTCTGAAAGATACAAAAAGTCTTGCTTCTCTTTTATTTGCTTTAGGAGATTGCAAAACAGGTTTAGTTTGAGCAAAACAGGTTAATTCATTATCTTTATTTAAAACTAATGTTTCCCAGTCCTTAAATTTTCCAATTTTTTTTAATTCTTCAGCAGATACTAAAGTTGCTGAAAAAATAAAAATACAAATAAAAAATATAATTGTTCTATTAATTATGGGCATGGATTTGGGTAAATTTTTTGCACTTCATTAATTTCTTTAATAACTTCATCACTTAATTTTACATTTACACTTTCTATATCAGTTTTCAACTGCTCCATTGTCGTAGCACCTATTATTACACTTGTCATAAAGTGCTGTAATTCGCAAAACTTCAATGACATTTGGCTCATGTTAAGATTGTGTTTTTCACTTATTTTATAATACTCTTCTACTGCATTTTTTAAATTGGGCGTATTGTATCTATATTTCCAAAATTCCCAATCTCTTTCCATTCTAGATCCTTTTGGATATTTTTTATTTCTATATTTTCCACTTAAGTATCCACTTGCTAAAGGAGAATAGGCTAATAGGCCAATTTTTTCTCTAATCGAAACTTCTGCAAGACCAATTTCATATGTTCTATTTAATAAGCTATAAGGGTTTTGAACGGACATCATTCTTGGTAGATTTTTTTCTTTAGCAAGTTCAAGATATTTTGAAACTCCCCAAGGAGTTTCATTGGAAAGACCTACTTCTCTAATTTTACCTTCTTTTACAAATTTTTGTAAGTTACCTAAAACATCCTCAAATTTATTCCAATCACCCTTATCTTTATGTTCATAGCCCAATTTACCAAACATGTTTGTATTTCTTTCAGGCCAGTGAAGTTGATATAAGTCAATATAATCTGTTTGTAGTCTTTTTAAGCTATCGTTTATAGCTTCTGTCATTTTTTCAATTCCATAATTATATCCTCCATCTCTTAAATATTCTCTACTTGGTCCTGCAACTTTAGTAGCTAAAATTACTTCTTTTCTCTTTTTTGTTTTTTTAAACCAGTTACCTATAATTATTTCTGTGTGACCAAAAGTTTCTGCTTTAGGAGGAACTGCATATAATTCTGCAGTATCCCAAAAGTTTACGCCCTGATCTAAAGCATAATCCATTTGTTCAAAACCTTGTTCTTGAGTGTTTTGTTCGCCCCATGTCATGGTTCCTAAACAAATAGTGCTAACCTTAAGGTCTGTTGTGCCTAATTTTCTATAATTCATTAAATATTAAATATTTTTTATGGTTTTTATGATATCTTGAATAAATAGTAAAAGGCTATTATATAAAGCGTATGGAATTTAATAAGCAAAATATTTTTAATAAAGTAAAAACAGCCACACAATCAACCGTAGTGATGGATGAAGGCCTAAGAGCCTACATGCTTAAAGTATATAATTATATGGCGACAGGAGTACTGTTGACTGGAATTATAGCACTTTTTTCTTTTAAGATGTCAGTAGTAACAGATGCTAGTGGAGCAATAGCTGGATTTACAAGTTTTGGAAATGCTTTATTCTTTTCTGGATTAAAATGGATTGTAATGTTGGCGCCTCTTGGAATAGTTATTTACATGAGTTTTGGCATAAATAAAATGAGTGCTGCTAAAGCTCAAACAGTTTTCTGGTTATTTGCAGCTCTTATGGGGTTATCTTTATCATGGATATTATTAGTTTACACAGGAGTTAGTGTTGCAAGAGTATTTTTTATTACTTCTGCTACTTTCGGTGCCATGAGTATTTATGGATATACGACTAAAAGAGACTTAACTAAGCTAGGTTCATTTTTAATAATGGGTTTAATAGGTATAATAATTGCTTCATTGGTAAATATATTTCTCAAATCTTCAATGATGTATTTTGTAATTTCAATTTTAGGAGTGCTAATATTTGTTGGTCTAACAGCCTATGATACTCAAAAAATTAAAAACATGTACGTGTCATCTGATAGTGGTGAGCTAATGGGTAAAAAAGCCGTTATGGGCGCTTTAACTCTTTATCTTGATTTTATTAATCTATTTATAATGTTGCTAAGACTTTTTGGTCAAAGAAGATAATTTTATAATTTTTTCCAATTAATATTTTTAAGCAAAATCTTTAGTTCATTTGCGTTTCTTAATATTTTACCTTTAGAGTCTGTAATTAAGTATTTCAAATTTTTATTAATTGGTCTAAAATTTTTACAAATTTTATACGTTGCATTTTCGGTCGAATTTTTGAAAACGCTAAAACCCACTTGTTTGCTTGAAATATTTAATCCATAATCTTTCCAAGAACCTTCAGATACCATTTTTGCG
>CACKXX010000022.1 GCA_902604265.1 uncultured Pelagibacteraceae bacterium
TTAGACTATTGCAAGGAGACGTAGGTAGTGGAAAAACAATTGTTGCCTTAATTGCTTCAGCAAATGTTATTTCAAGTGGTTTTCAGGTCTGTTTAATGGCACCAACAGAGATACTTGCAAGACAACATTACAATCTTGCAAATAAACTATTTGATAAAAATATTAATATAAAAATATTAACCAGTAAAACTGAATATTCAGAAAGAAAAGAAATTCTTAAAAATTTAAATAATAACAATATTAACTTAATTATTGGTACTCATTCACTTTTTCAGGAAAAAATTAAATATAATAATCTTGGTTTGATAATTATTGACGAACAACACAAATTTGGAGTTAAACAAAGAAAAAAACTTTCGGATAAGGGTGGTAAAAACTGTGATGTATTAGTTATGTCTGCAACACCTATACCTAGAACCATGATAATGACTGTTTTTGGAGATATGGATACATCAATAATTAAAAATAAACCTAAGAATAGAAAAGAAATTAAAACATATAGTAAATTAGAAACTAAATCTGGGGAAATTATTAAATTTGTTAAAAAACAGATTAATAATAAAAACCAAGTTTTCTGGGTATGTCCATTAATTGAGGAATCAAAAAAATTAGATCATCAATCTTCGGTAAAAAGATATGAAAATTTAAAAAAAATATTTAAAAATAAAGTTGGCCTTTTACATGGATCATTAGAAAAGGAAGAAAAAAATAATATTCTATTAAAATTTTTAAATAAAAAAATAGATATATTGGTGTCAACAACTGTTATTGAGGTTGGAATTGATTTTCCTAACGCAAATATAATTATTATTGAAAATGCAAATAAATTTGGATTATCTCAACTGCATCAATTAAGAGGTCGAGTTGGTCGTGGAAATAAAGAGTCTTATTGCATTTTAATGTTTAAATCTAACTTAAGCGAAAATGCGAAAAAAAGAATAAATATTTTAAAAAAAACTACTGATGGTTTTAAAATATCTGAAGAAGATATGAAATTACGTGGATATGGAGATTTACTTGGTTTTAAACAAAGTGGATTACAAAGCTTCAGATTAGCTGACCCAGTTTTAAATGAAGATCTTTTTTTGCTTGCTGAAAAAGAAGTTAAAAAAATCGAACAAGAAGATCAAAATTTGGATAAATATATGACTTTACTAAAGTTGTATGATCGAGCTGATATTTTAAATGATATTGTTTAATTTTTAGGATTAGAAGTTCCTGCTGATACAATAAATTTTGAAGCTTCTTCAAAGGACATATCAAGATAAATTATTTCATCTTTTGGAAACATTAATAAAAAACCACTTGTTGGATTTGGTGTTGTTGGAACAAAAACGTTAACTAATTTTTTATTAGTTTTATGTGTAATTTCGCCCTTATTATCCTTTGTTGCAAATCCAACTGCCCAACTACCTTTTCTTGGATATTCAACTAAGACAACACTTTTCTTACTTTTTTTTCTATCTGTAAAAGTTTCAGTCATTTGTCCAATAGCTGAGTAAATTGTTCTTAAAAATGGAATTTTTTTTAATAAATCATTAATAAAATTAAGAATTTTTTTTCCAATAAAGGAAAGCGATAAACCTCCAATTAAAGTTATAAATAATATTGAAACAATTATTTCAAGACCAGGTATAGAAAATGGTAAATAATTATTGGGGTTTATATCATCAGGAACTAATTTCGAAGAAATAGATATTAAAAATATTGTTAAATATAAAGTAAAACCAAGAGGAACTAATACTAATATTCCTGTAAAAAAATAATTTCTCAATTTGGCTAAAATTGATGATTTTTTTTTTTTAAATTTTCTCATTATTAAATAAAATTCTTTATAGCAAATATTTTGATTAAATCGAGTATATCATATAAATTATATATATGGATAGAAGGTTATTTTTACAGGTTTTAGGTTGTGGTTGCATATCATTGGGCATTTCATCATGCTCATCAGTACCAATAACAGATAGAAAACAATTAACTCTTATACCTGAAGCCAAGCTTAATGCTCAAGCTGCTCAAATTTATGAAAAGGTAAAAAAAAAGGAAAAACTAAGTACTGACACAAATCAATTGAATGAAATTAAAGAAATTGGAAAAAAAATGGAAAATTCTATTTCTATGTATTTTTCTAAATCAAATATTCAAGATCCTACACTAGGATTTGATTGGGAATATATATTGATTGATAATAAAAAAGTTAAAAATGCTTGGTGTATGCCTGGTGGAAAAATAGCTGTTTATAGTGGAATATTAGAAGTAACTAAAAACACAGATGGTTTAGCAGCTGTTATGGGACATGAAATTGCGCATGCAGTTGCTAAACATTCTGTTGAAAGAGCAAGCAGAGGTGTTTTAATACAAACAGGCACGAGTATCATTGATATTGCAACAGGTGGTAAACTTTCTTCGATCAATAGATCAACTGGAATGAATGCTGTAGGATTGCTATCACAAATTGGAATAATGAATCCTTTTAATAGGAAACAAGAAACTGAAGCTGATTATTTGGGTTTAATTTTTTCTTCTTTATCAGGTTACGATATTAGAGAAACTACTAAAGTATGGGATAGAATGAAGAAAATTAATAAAGGAAAATCAGTTCCTGAATTTATGAACACACATCCATCTCCAGATAACAGAATCAAAAAGATTAATGACTGGACAACTGAAATAATTATGGAATATCCACCAATAAATAAAACATAATTTATTGGTGAGCCCTGTTGGACTCGAACCAACGACCCATTCCTTAAAAGGGAATTGCTCTACCAACTGAGCTAAGGGCCCACAATGAAAATTGTTTATAGTGGTTTTTTTTATATTATCAATGTGAAATTTTACAACTTATTTGCGTATTTGTTATAAAAATTAACAAAAGTACCTTTTTTAATATTCCTTCTTATCTCATACATGAGCTCTTGGTAAAAGTTAATGTTATTTAGTGTCAGAAGCATTGGACCAAGCATTTCATTGGTATTAAATAAATGATTTATATAATTTTTAGAATATTTGTTAAGATCAAACTTTGTAACAGAAGAATCAAGTGGCTTATTATCATTTTTATATTTAGCATTTCTTATATTAATTCTTCCATTCCATGTAAACGCTAAGCCTGTTCTACCAGAACGAGTAGGCAAAACACAGTCAAACATATCAACTCCCCTTTTAACAGAACCCATAATGTCTGATGGTGTTCCTACACCCATTAAATATCGCGGTTTATTTTGTGGCAAATTATTTTTTAATATATCTAAAACTTTAAACATTTCTGTTTGAGTATCACCAACTGCCAAGCCACCAACTGCATATCCATCAAATCCAATTTTAATTAAATCTTTTAATGATTTTAATCTTAAATCTTTGAACAAACCGCCTTGTACAATACCAAATAAAGCTTTATGTCTATTAATTCCAAAGGCTTTTTTCGATCTTTTTGCCCAATATGTTGAAAGATCAACAGATTTTGAAATTAAATTATAATCTAAGCTTTTTTTAGGGCACTCATCTAAAACCATTACAATATCAGAATTTAAATCCTTTTGTATTTTTATACTTTTTTCTGGGCTTAAAATAAATTTTGTACCATCAATATGTGAATTGAAAATTGCACCTTTTTTATAATCAATTTTGTTTAATTTAGATAAAGACATTATTTGGTATCCGCCGGAATCTGTAAGAATTGGTAATTTACAATTCATATACTTGTGAAGACCTCCATTTTTTTTTATTCTTTTTACGCCAGGTCTAATCATTAAATGGTATGTATTAGATAAAATAATTTGACTATTAGTTTTAATAATATCGTTAATAAAAGACCCTTTTATTGTAGCTTGTGTACCAACAGGCATAAATGCGGGAGTATCTATAGATCCTCTGTGAGTATTTATTTTGCCCAATCTTGCAAATTTATCTTTTTTGAGAACATTAAAAGTAAATTTTTTTAATGCCATTAATCAATTTAATTTATTTAGATCTAAAGCTTATAATTTTATCTGGATCCGTAACAGCACCATTATTATTAGAGTCACCTTTTTTTATTTGATCTACATGATTCATGCCATCAACTACCTTTCCAAATACTGTGTAGTTTCTATCTAAAAAAGGTGCAGCTTCAAAACAAATAAAAAATTGACTATTAGCACTGTTTGGAGAGGAAGATCTAGCCATAGAAAGTGTACCTTTTTCATGTGGTAAATCATTAAATTCAGCAACTAGATCTGGAAGATCTGATCCACCCATTCCAGCACGTCTTATATCATAATCTTTGTTAGACGAATTTCCAAATTTTACATCTCCTGTTTGTGCCATAAATCCGTCAATTACTCTATGAAAGACAACATTGTCATAAGATCCTTCATCAGCAAGCTTTTTTATTCTTTCGACATGTTTAGGCGCAACATCTTCGAACAATTCAATTGTTACATCACCAGTTTTTAATTTTAATATCATCAAGTTCTCCTTTGAATTTGCATTGTTTAAAAATATTAAATTAATTAAAATGATTAAATTAATTAAATATTTATTCATATTTTTTTTTTAATGAATTAATTGTACTTTTTGTTGTAAATTTTCTTATATTGCCTTTAAATTCAGCAATTTCTTTTATTAGTCGAGATGAAATAATTTGATTTTTAACGTCAGACATAAGAAAGATTGTTTCTATATTTTTATCTAGTTTTCTATTCATTCCAGCTAATTGAAACTCATATTCAAAATCTGATGCAGCTCTTAGTCCTCTTAAAATAATTTTTGATTTATATTTTTTACATAATTCAGTAGTTAGTGAGTTAAACGAAATAACTTTAACTTTGCTTTTATTAAATTTTAAATCTGAAAATAGAGCTTTGTTTACTATTTCAATTCTTTCTTCTATAGAGAATAAATAATTTTTTTGATTTCCGTCAGAAATAGCCACTATAACTGTATCTACAAGTTTTAAAGATTTTTGTATAACATCAATATGTCCGTATGTTATAGGATCAAATGTTCCTGGATATATAGCAGTTTTTTTCATTAAACTAAATTATCATCTATTTTAATTGCAGAAACTACTTTTTCTTCTCCTGAAAGCTTAATTATTCTTACACCTTGAGTATTTCTTCCTGCTACTCTAATTTCTTTTACAGCAGTTCTAATTACTCTACCTTTGTTTGTTGAAATTAGTATTTCATCTCCTTCATGCACTGGGAATGATGATGAAACGTTACCGTTTCTTGAGGAATTAATTATTCCTATGATACCTTTTCCTCCTCTATTTGTAACTCTATAATCATTATGATCTGATCTCTTACCGTAACCATTTTCAGTAATTGATAAAATAAATTTTTTCTTTGCTTTTAATTCAGACTTTTCATTATTATTTAATTTTCCATTTTTTTTTATATTTTCGTGATTTATTATTGATAATGAAACAATGTTATCATCTTGGTGCAGATTGATACCTCTAATACCTTTGGATGATCTACCTTTAAAAACTCTTAATTTTTTTGACTCAAATCTGATGCATTTACCAAGTTTTGTACTTAAAATTATATCTTGATCATCTGTACAAATTTTAACTCCTACGATTTTATCGTTACTATCAAGCTTCATTGCAATTTTTCCTGATGTATTTATTGAAGAAAAATCCTCTAAATTATTTTTTCTTATCTTGCCATTTGCTGTAGCAAAAATAATGTACATGCCTTTAGAATCAGTATTTTGGTCAGGATATGGCATGATTGAACTGATAGATTGATGATTTTTTAAAGGCAATATATTGAATAAAGATTTGCCTCTAGAGCTTAGTGAGCCTTCTGGAATTTTCCATGCTTTTATACGATATACTAAACCTTCTGTGGAAAAAAATAAAACTTGAGTGTGCGTATTTACTGATAGTGTTTGAACTACAGAGTCTTCATCTCTTGTAACAATGCCAGTCTTACCTTTTCCGCCTCTTTTTTGCTGTTTGACAGTTTTAAGAGCCCCTCTCTTAATATAACCTTGCAGAGTGACTGTTATAATAACGCTTTCTTTTTGAATTGTTTCCTCAATATCATAATTTAATACGGCATCAATTATTTTAGTTCTTCTAGGAACTGAAAATTTTTCTTTTATTGATTTTAATTCACTGCTTATAACTTTTAATAATTCTTTTTTAGAACCTAATATTTTTTTATAAGATATAATTAAATCAGATATTTTATTAATTTCTAATTCTATTTCATTGATACCAAGGGCGGTTAATTTTTGAAGTCTAAGTTCTAAAATTGAATTTACCTGGGACTCTGTTAAAACATACTGGGAAGCAGCTTTTTTATTTTCAATTAATTTAATAAATTTTTGAGTTTTTAAATTTTTCCATTTGTTTTTTAACAGAGTTTTTTTTGCATCCTCTGGTGTTTTGGATGAACGTATAATTTTAATAACTTTATCTAAATTTTCTACTGAAATCGATAAACCTATTAGTATATGAGCTCTGTATTCAGCTTTTTTTAAATCAAATTTAGTTTTTTTTATTACTACATCTTCTCTAAATGTAAGAAATTGTTCTAAAAATTCTTTCAGATTACATGTTTTTGGTTTATTATTAACTATAGCTAGCGTGTTAAAACCAAAAGAACTCTCAATTGATGTGTACTTAAATAATTGTCTTTTAATTGTTTCAGGTTCTACACCAGATCTTAGGTCAATAGCTACTCTAATACCTTCCCTGTTAGACTCGTCACGTATATCTCTTATTCCTTCAATTTTTTTTTCTCTCACTAATTCAGCTATTCTTTCATTTAGCGAAGATTTATTAACTTGATACGGTATTGATGTAATAACAAGTCTGTCTCTATTATTTTTTAAATTTTCAACTGCGATTTCGCCTCTTATTTTAAAAGAACCTCTTCCAGTTTTATAACCTTCTTTAATAATGTTTTTACCAATTATTATTCCACCTGTTGGAAAATCTGGTCCCGGAATATGTTTCATTAATTCATTTAATTTAATGTCTTTTTTATTTATTAAAGCCAATGCTCCATCAATAACTTCACCTAAATTATGTGGTGGTATACTTGTTGCCATGCCGACAGCAATACCACCAGCTCCATTAACTAGTAAATTTGGGTATTGAGCAGGAAGAACTGTTGGTTCTTTTTCAGTTTCATCATAGTTATTTTTAAATTCAACAGTATTTTTTTCTATATCATCAATTAAAAACTGAGAAATTTTTGATAATCGTGTTTCTGTGTATCTCATGGCAGCAGGTGGATCACCATCTATAGATCCAAAGTTTCCTTGACCATCAATTAAAGGTAAGCTCATAGAAAATTCCTGAACCATTCTTACTAAAGCGTCATAAACAGCCTGGTCACCATGTGGATGATATTTACCAATTACATCTCCAACAATTCTTGCAGATTTTCTAAATTGTTTTGACCAATCAAAACCACCTTTGTGCATTGCATAAATTATTCTTCTATGAACTGGTTTCAAACCATCTCTAGCATCAGGTAGCGCTCTGCTAATTATAACGCTCATTGCATAAGATAAGTAAGATGAACTCATTTCATCATACATTGATATTGATTTTATATTTTGATTTTTAGAAATTTCGTCTTTTTGCATAAGAATTAAAACGGAATATCGTCGTCCAATTCGTTTTGCGATGGTTGACTATCTTGATCAAAACTTTGTTTATTTTCTTGTGAAGAAAGAGTGTTCTGGCTACCACCACCAAGCATAGTTAATGAGGAATTAAAACCCTGAATAACGACTTCTGTTGAATACTTGTCTTGACCACTTTTTTCATCTTTCCATTTTCTAGTATTAAGTTGCCCTTCAATATAAACTTGAGCACCTTTTTTTAGGTATTGCTGCACAACGTTCACAAGGCCTTCATTAAAAACAACTACTCTATGCCACTCTGTTTTTTCCTTTTTTTCACCAGTATTTTTATCTTTCCAAGATTGGCTTGTGGCCAAACTTAACCTTGCTACACTTTTACCGTTAACCATTTGTTTAATTTCTGGATCTGCGCCTAATCGACCTATTAATAATACTTTATTTAAACTTCCTGCCATATAAAATTAATTTTTTTGATTTGATTTATGTATATATATAACACATTTTTAATTGAATATTAATTTAATTAATTTAAAGCAACAAAAATTATGCTCAAAAAGATAGTTATTAAAGGTGCAAAAGAACATAATTTGAAGAATATTTCTCTTCAAATTCCTAAGGATAAATTTGTCGTCATAACTGGCCTTTCGGGATCAGGAAAATCTTCTTTAGCTTTTGACACAATCTATGCGGAAGGACAAAGAAGATATGTTGAAAGTTTATCTGCTTACGCAAGACAATTTTTGGATAAAATGAAAAAGCCAAAGGTTGATTTAATAGAAGGCTTGAGTCCTGCTATATCAATTGAGCAAAAAAATACTTCAAAAAATCCTAGATCAACTGTTGCAACAGTTACAGAGATTTACGATTATATGAGGGTTTTGTATGCAAGAGCTGGAACTCCTTACTCTCCATTTACAGGTAAGCCAATAACTTCACAAACAATATCACAAATTGTCGACAAAATTGCAGAATTACCGAAGAAATCTACAATTTATTTATATGCACCAGTCGTTAGAGGTCGTAAGGGTGAATATAAAAAAGATATCTTATCATACAAAAAAAGAGGTTTTAGAAAAATTAAAGTTGATAATAAAATATATGAAATAGACAAAGTACCTGAATTAAATAAAAAAGTTAAACACGATATATCTGTTTTGGTTGATAGAATAGTCTTAAACTCTTCACTTGGAAATAGACTTGCTGAAAGTGTAGAGACAGCGGTAAACTTGGCAAACGGTTTGCTATTTGTTGAGTATGAAAATGAAACTTTACCAAAAAAATTTAGAAGTACTGAAAAAATTATATTTTCAACAAAATTTGCATGTCCAGAAAGTGGTTTTACTATTGAGGAAATTGAACCAAGATTATTTTCTTTTAATAGCCCTTATGGAGCATGCGAGGAATGTGATGGTATTGGTGTAAAATTGAACGTCGATCCAAATTTAGTGATACCTAATGAAAAAAAAACAATTGCTGATGGAGCAATTGTTCCTTGGGCTAAAACATCAACTTTATATTATGCACAAACTTTATCTTCTCTTGCTAAACATTATGATTTTTCTTTAGATCAAAAATGGGAAAAGTTATCAAAAAAAATTAAAGATATTATTCTTTATGGTTCAGATGATGATGAAATTAAATTCAGCTACGATGATGGTTATGAAAAATATTCACATAAAAAAACATTTGAAGGTGTAATAAATAATTTAGAAAGAAGATATTTAGAAACTGATAGCGATTGGAAAAGAGAGGAAATATCACAGTATCAATCAGATACAAAATGTGAAAAATGTAATGGTTTTAGGTTAAAAGAAGAAGCTTTATGTGTGAAAATTGATAATTTGAACATTAGCGAAATAACTGAAAAATCAATTCTTGATGCTATTGATTGGTTTAAATCATTAGAGAAAAAATTGGATAGTACAAGATTAAAAATAGCAGAACATATATTGAAAGAAATAAATGAAAGATTAGATTTTTTATTAAATGTTGGCCTTGATTATCTAACTCTATCAAGAGAATCTGGAACGTTATCCGGGGGTGAGTCACAGAGGATACGTTTAGCCTCCCAAATAGGTTCTGGTCTCACGGGTGTTTTATACGTATTAGACGAACCATCAATTGGACTACATCAAAAAGATAATATTAAACTAATTAATGCTTTAAAAAGATTAAGAGATTTAGGTAACACTGTAATAGTTGTTGAGCATGATACTGAAACAATGGAAAATGCAGATCATATTATTGATCTGGGTCCTGAAGCTGGTAACAATGGTGGTGAAATTGTTGTTCAAGGAAGCTATCAAGATATAAAAAATAGTGAGAAAAGTATAACTGGAAAATATTTATCTCATAAATATTTCATTCCAATACCAAAAAATAGAAGATTAGCAAAAAATGGAAGATTCTTAGAAATTAACGGTGCAACAGGAAATAATCTTAAAAATGTAAATTTAAAAATTCCTTTAGGTAGTTTTACTTGTGTTACTGGAGTTTCTGGCAGTGGAAAATCAACGATGATATTACAGACATTATATAATGCTTTAAATCTTACACTAAATAATAATAAATCTAGAAAAATACCAAAACCATTTAAAGGATTTAAAGGTATAGAACTAATAGATAAAGTTATTGATATAGACCAATCGCCAATTGGTAGAACTCCTAGATCAAATCCAGCAACTTATACCGGAGCATTTGGACCTATAAGAGATTGGTTTACAGCACTACCTGAATCTAAAAGTCGAGGTTATAAACCTGGTAGATTTTCATTCAATGTTAAGGGTGGAAGGTGTGAAGCATGCGAAGGTGATGGAGTAATTACATATGAAATGCATTTTTTACCTGATGTTTATATTCAGTGTGATGAATGTAAAGGATCAAGATATAATAGAGAAACTTTAGAGGTTAAATTTAAAGATAAAAGTATTGCTGACGTATTAAATATGACAGTAGATGAAGGTTGTGAATATTTTGAAAATATTTCAAATATTAGATCAAAATTACTTACATTAAAAAAAGTAGGACTTGGCTATATAAAAATTGGCCAACAAGCAACAACTCTTTCTGGAGGTGAAGCACAAAGAATAAAACTTGCAAAAGAGCTTTCAAAAAGATCAACAGGTAGAACTATGTACATATTAGATGAGCCAACAACTGGATTACACCAGCATGACATAAAAAAATTATTAGAAATACTTCATACATTTGTTGCAACAGGAAATTCAGTTGTAGTCATAGAGCATAACTTAGATGTTATAAAAACAGCTGATTACATTGTTGACATGGGTCCAGAAGGTGGAATTAAAGGTGGTCAAATAGTAGCAGAAGGAAAACCAGAGGAAATTTGTAATACAAAAGAAAGTTATACTGGTCAATTTCTTAAACATATATTGAATGCTAAGTTAAAAAAAACAGCTTAATAAAATCTTTTTAATGGTGTATAATTTAAGTATCTATGAGTGATTTTTTTGGTTCATTATCTAAAGTGGTTCATACTTCTATAATTTTAGCAGTGTTATTGTTTTTATTTTTATCGTTCGGAGCTGGTGGATTTGCTCTGGATCAACTATTTTGGAGTTGGTTGTTTAGATATATTCATGTTGTTGCGGGAGTAATGTGGATTGGTCTTTTATACTATTTTAATTTTGTGCAAGTACCTAACATGTCAAAAATTACCGATGATCAAAAACCAGCTATTACAAAAGTTATAGCCCCAGCAGCTTTATTTTGGTTTAGATGGGCAGCTTTTGTAACAATAGTTACAGGTTTAATAGTTGCTTATCTTAATGGTTACCTACATGAAGCAATGACACTAGGTGTAGGAAGTGGTGGTGGAAAATATACTGCAATAGGAATAGGAATGTGGCTTGGTTTAATTATGGCGTTTAATGTTTGGTTTATAATCTGGCCAAATCAAAAAAAAGTTTTAGGTATAGTTGAAGCTACTCCTGAAGAAAAACCAGCAGCAGCAAAAAAAGCATTAATAGCATCTAGAACCAACACTCTTCTTTCGTTACCAATGTTATTAACAATGGTAGCTGCACAAAATTTATATTAATTTATTCTTTTTCCTCTTTTAGAATAGTTTTTTGATTAACATTCAATCTTATTAAAATAGGATTTGCAATATATATAGATGAATATGTACCAACAATCACTCCTAATATCATTGCAAATGAAAATCCTTTAAGAATAGCTCCGCCAAATATAAATATAGATAATAAAGCAAGCAACGTTGTCATTGAAGTTATTATAGTTCTAGATAAAGTTTCATTTATTGAGGTATTTGTAATATCGTAAATTTTTATATCTGAGAATTTTTTTAAATTTTCTCTTACTCGATCGAAAATTACAACTGTGTCATTCATGGAATATCCAACAATAGTAAGTACAGCTGCCACTATAGATAAATTGATTTCAAGGCTAAACATTGAAAAAAATCCAAGAGTTATAATAATATCATGGAACAAAGCGGCAATTGCACCAAGGCTAAATTGCCATTCAAATCTAATCCAAATATAAATTAACATAGCACCTAATGATAATGCTATTGCAATCACTCCTGATTTTAATAATTCAGAACTTACTTTAGGACCTACACTTTCAACTCTTCTAAATTCAAAAACATTACCAATATCTTTTCTTAGTTCAATTTTGATATTTTCTATAAAATTTTCTTCAATAGATTGTTTTTTTTCAAATTTAACAACATAATCATTATCTTTTCCAAATTTTTTAACACTTACATCGCCAAGATCTAAATTCTTAAATGATTTTCTTAAATCTGAAATATTTAAAGATTTATCCAAACTTCTAACTTCAATCAGGGTTCCGCCTTTAAAATCTACTCCAAAATTTAAACCCTTAAATATTAGCAATAAAAAAGAAATCAATATTAGGAATAAAGACAAAATATTGAACAATTTATAGAATTTATTGAAAGGAATATTTGATTTTGTCATTATATTAATTTTTCCTTGTCTTTATTTTTGATAACATATTGAGCAGTCATTAATCTTGCAATAAAGTACACTGAAAAGAGAGTGCTCAATATTCCAACTCCTAGAGTTAAGGCAAAACCTTTGACTGGGCCCGATCCTAGAAGAAATAGTATTATAGCAGCAATTAACGTGGTGATATTTGCATCTAAAATCGTCGATCTAGATTTCACATAACCACTATCAAATGCCAATATTTTATTATTTTCATTTTTAATTTCTTCTTTAATTCTTTCGTAAATTAAAACATTTGCATCTACAGCCATTCCTACAGTTAAAATTATCCCTGCTATTCCAGGTAATGTTAGGGTTGCTTCAAATAAAGTTAGTACACCTAATAATAACAATAAATTTGATATTAGTGTTATATTAGCAATTAACCCAAAAATTTTGTATTTAACAAACATAAAAAGAACAACTAATGTAAAACCAATAATTAAGGATAATATTCCAGCGTTTATTGAATCTTGTCCTAAATCTGGGCCAACAGTTCTTTCCTCAATTATTTTCATAGGTGCAGGTAAAGCTCCAGATCTTAAAAGTAATGCTAAATCCGTTGCTGATTGAAAAGTAAAATCACCAGTTATTTGTCCAGATCCACCAACTATAGGTTCAACAATATTTGGTGCACTTATAATTTTACCATCTAATATAATTGCTAGTTTTTTTCCAACACCAGTAGTTGTTGCTCTAGCAAATTTTTTTGCTCCTACTCTATCAAGATTGAAAGTAACAACAGTTTGATTTGATTCACTGTCCATACGAGGTTGGGCATCAATTAAATTATCCCCACTAAGAATTATTCTTTTGCTTACTATTGACTCATCTGAACCATCTAAAAAAGAAAGTCTTTCAGTACCAAAACTTTCCTCTTCATTTTGAGTAACAAATCTAAAAGTAAGATTTGCAGTTTTTCCTAATAGTGATTTAATTCTATCTGGATTATCTAGACCTGGTAATTCAACAAGTATCCTATCATTTCCTCTTTTAAGTATATTGGGCTCATTAGTTCCAATTTCATCAACTCTTCTTCTTACTATTTCAATGGCTTGGTTTTGTGATGAAGATTTAAGCTGTATCAAACCATATCTTGAATAAGTTAACTCAAATCTGTTACCAACAACTAATAATTCAAATTGATTAGTTTTAAATTGATCATAATATGGATTAATTTCGCTATCTTTTCCCTTTAATAAATTAGAGTTGTTTTAATAACTTAGATGGTATAGAAAACTTTTAATTTATAAAGGATTTTATGTCAGGATCAGGAATAGGACAGTTTATACCTCTAATTTTAATTTTTGTTATTTTTTATTTTTTTCTAATAAGACCACAACAAAAAAAAGTTAAAGAACACAAACTTATGGTCGAAAATTTAAAAAGAGGAGACAAAGTAGTAACTTCGGGTGGTATAGTAGGATCTATTGAGAGAGTAATAGATAATGATAAAGTTGAAGTTTCAATATCTCAAAATGTAACTGTAGAGGTTATTAAATCTACAGGTATACAGGCGTTAGTAGGTAATCCCGAAACAAAAAAATAACATTAAAATTAAGTGTTATACTTTTCAAAATTAAAGATTATATCGGTAGTAATTTTTACATTATTACTATCGTATTTTTCATTATCTAATTTTACTAAAATTGATGATGATTTTTTTAAAAAAAATATAAACCTTGGTTTAGATCTACAAGGAGGATCTTATTTACTTCTTGAAATAGATAATTCACCCGTTTTAGAGCAACAAATTCAAAATAAATTAATCCAAATTAAAAAATTTTTAAAAGAGAAAAAAATACCCTATAAAAATTTTAACATTATAGATGATAAAAAAATATCTTTTGAAATCAATAATGAATTTATTGATTCAACATCTAATTTATTAAAGGGAAAAGATAGCGAAATTAATCCATATTATGATCAATTTAAAACTAATCAATTTGAATTATTAGTTGTTGGTAACAGATTTGAGTTAACTTATTCAAGATATGGTTTGATACAGCTTAAATCTTCATCACAAAAC
>CACKXX010000023.1 GCA_902604265.1 uncultured Pelagibacteraceae bacterium
ATCCAACTTTATCAAAAATATATTTTATAGTTTTTAAAGAGTAATATTCTAGGTGTTCATGACAAATTGTATCATAAGATGTATTTTTAATCATTAAAGGCATATAACTTTGCTCTAAGTGCCAGATGCCATCATCTGCTAGACAATCATAAACATTTTTGGCAAATTCTATTGGGGAAGGCAAATCATAAAACATCGATATAGTAGTTATGATTTTGGCTTTTTTCTTGTTTAAATATTTTTGAATTGATGTTTTGTCAAAAAATTCAGGTATTGTTATTATATCTTTTCTATAAAATCTTTTTAATTTTTTAATTGTTGGATCAATACCTATCAAAGTATTTGATTTATTATAATTTGATAATGATGTTCCATCGTTACTTCCGATATCAATAACGACATCACCATTTTGTAAATTTGACTTTTTTTTTAATTTTTCTGATTTAAATTTTAAATGCTTAATCATATGTGGGTTTAAAGATGAAAGGTAGCCATAATTTTCTCCATACATAACATTTACATCAAAAGAATTTTGTAATTGAAGAAGTTTACAATTTAGACAGATTACCATCCCAAGTTCTCCTTTTGGTAACTTCTGAGTCTTGGATTTTGGAAAAATTCCTGTCAAATATTGATTGCCTAAAGAGTATAAATATTTTAATGATTTGCTTGAACAAGACCTGCAGTTTTTTATTTTCATATTGATAATAATAGTTTAAGTCGTAGTAAATTTAAAATAAATAATGAAAAAAATTCTTATTACTGGAGCTTATGGTCAAGATGGAGTTTTACTTTCTAAGATTTTAATAAAAAATAAGTACAAAGTGTATGGTTTTGTAAAAAAAAAAACTAAATCTAAAAAAAAAAATTTAAGTTATTTTAATATAAAAAATAGAAATTATAACTTTGTTAAAAATAAATTAAATCAAATTAAGCCAGATATAATAATACATTTAGGCTCAAGCAACCCTTCATTCCATAAATCATTTAATAAAAAAAATTATTTGTTTAATTTAAAATTTACAAAAAAATTAATTGATTATGTTACAAAAAACAGAAATATAAAATTTATATTCCCAAGCACATCTCAAATATTTAAAACTTTTAATGGAAAAATTAATGAAAACTCAAAGATAAAATCATCAAGTTATTATACAAAATTTAGAATTATATCTTCAAATTATTTGTTAAAAATGAAAAAGAAATTTAAATTAAATGCAAGTATAATAATTCTATTTAATCATGACTCAAAATTTAGAAATCCACGATTTCTTTACCCAAGATTAATTAAGGCAATTAAAAAAAAAAATTACTCTTTTATTAAAAAGATTTATTTAAATAATATAAATGGTGATTTTTCACATGCCTCGGATATATGCAATGGTATATATTTATTGGTAAAAAAGAACAAAAACCCAGACAAAATTATTTTTTCTTCTGGAAAAAGAACATACGTTAATGACATAATAAGATATTTTATACCTAATATAAAAAACTATATTATCTACAATAAGATAAGTAATACAAAATTAAATATAGGTGATAATAAAAAAGCAATTAAAATGTTGAATTGGAAAATAAAAAAATCTTCTTTAGATGCGGCTAAAGATATATTTAAATTAAAATTATAATTATATGAAAGTTGCTATCATAGGTGCAACAAGTTTTGTTGGTGAAAATTTGATTTTACACCTACAAAAAACTGATTTTAATATTGTTGCAACCTACAATTCAAATAAAAAAATAAAAAATAAAATAAAAATTATTTGGAAAAAATTAGATTTAGGAAAAAGAAAAAAAAATTATTTTAAATATTTAGGATCACCAGATATTGTTATTAATTTGGCTTGGCCAAATATACCAAATTATAAAACAAAAAAACATTTTCAATCTTGTAGATTTCAAAAAAAATTAAACTATAACTTAATTTATAATGGGCTTAAAAATTTAATAGTTACTGGAACTTGTTATGAATACGGAAAAGTTTCTGGAAAAATAAGTGAAAATTTAAAAGCAAAACCAATAATACCCTACGCTAAAGCAAAGTTAAAGTTGCTAGAAAATCTTTTGAAATTACAAAAACAATACTCTTTTAAATTATGTTGGCTTAGACCATTTTTTGTTTATGGATATAATAAAAAAAGAAAGACTTTATTTAATTTAATAAAAGATTTTGACAAAAAAAAACTTGATAATTTAAAAGTTTGTGGAGATCTTAAAAGAGATTTTGTTCCTATTAATTTTTTGTGTAAATCAATAATAAAAGTTGCAAAACTAAATTCTAATATTGGAGTCTTAAATATTTGCACGGGGAAGCCGATAAAATTAAAAAAATTTATAAAAGAAAATATTAATAATTATTCTAGATTTAAAAAAATTATAATGAATGGCAAAAATCCTAATAATTTTGAAGCAAAAGAATTTTGGGGTGATAATAGAAAATTAAATAATATTTTATTTAATAATAAAAAATAAATTTATGAAAGATATCAAATATTTAGTTTTTGGATGCTCGGGATCAATAGGTTCGCATATTTCAAAAAAAATTAATAATAAAAATACTTTATTTCTTTCCAGAACTAACCCAAAAAATTTAAATATTAATAATTGGAAAAAATTTGATTTAAAAAAAAAAATCACAAAATTACCGAAAAAAGTTGAAAAAATTTATTTTCTAGCAAGTCCATATTACGTGATTAAAAATTTTAATAAAAAAAAATTTTATTATGAGTATATCTGGTTAAAAAAAATAATTAATAATGTCCAAACAAAAAGTTTTATATACCTTTCATCAAGTAGTGTTTATTTGAAAAATCATCCTTTAGGACATACAAAGCTTCTATGTGAAAAATTATTATTAAATAGCAAAATTGAATTTATACAAATCTGGAGACCATTTAATATAATTGGTTTCCCAAATTATAAAAATCTTTCTGATCACTTCCATAATTTGTTAATTAAAAATTTTATAAAGCAGAAAAAAGAATCACACGAATTTTTAGGTAGTGAAAACGACAGAAGAGGTTACTCAACTGCAAAAAAATTTGCAGAAAAAGTGATTGTATTTAGTAAAAAAAAAACTAGTTTTATTTATAATTACGGAAACACAGATACAATTAATATTAAACAAGTAGTTTTAATTTTTTTAAAATTATTTAATAAAAAATATAAGAAATCAATAAAAGTAACTTTTAAAAATAAGAAAAAAAACGTAAATATAGTTAATACCATAAAGAAAATAAAAACAATTAAGAGCAATGAAAATTCTAAAAGTATACTTAAAAACTATTTTGCAAAATTAATTTAATGAAAAGAAATAAAAAATGTTCTGCATGTGGAAGAATTTTAAAAAATTTTTTAGACTTAGGACTACATCCTTGTGCTGATACTTTCTTAAAAAAAAGAAAAGATGCTATTAAATTAAAAAAATATCCTCTCATTGTTGGATATTGTTACTGTAATCATCTAACATCAATAATTAAAATTTCTCCATATGAAAGATATAAAAAAAATAATTATTCTTATACTTCAAACAATTCTCCTGTTTCGAGATCACATTTTTACAAAATAGCTGACAAACTATCTAAAAGTTTAAAACTTAATAATAAAAGCAAAGTTATTGAAATTGGTAGTAATGATGGAACTTTTCTTAGAAATATAAAAAATCTATCTAAATCAGATATTTTAGGTGTCGATCCATCAGATAACATGTGTAAAATTGCAAGAAAAAGTGGAGTTAAATCATTAAATATTTTTTTTGATAACAAAAGTGCAAATATAATAAAAAAAAAATTTGGTATTTTTGATTTACTATATGGAGCCAATGTTTTTAATCATATCGATGATCCAAAAAAATTTTTAAATTCATGTAAAAAAATTGTTAAAAAAGATGGAATAATTGTGTTGGAAGTTCCAGATTTAGATGCACTCTTCAAAAGTGTCGGTTTTGATACTATATACCACGAACATAGACAATATTTTTCAAAGAAATCTTTAAAAGAAATATTTAGACTATGTAATTTAAAAATATTAAAAATTGAAAAAATTAGATACATGTCAGGATCATTAAGAGTCTTTTCTATTAACAGTAATAATAAATCAAAAAAAATTAAACTTTCTACTAATTTAAAAAAATTTAAATTATTTAAAAAAAAAATTAGTAAAGTAAAAGAGCAAATGATTGATTTTGTGAAAAAAAATAAGGTGATGGGAAAAACTGTAGTTGGGCTTGGGGCTGCTACAAAGGGAAATACTTTATTAAACTATTGTAAATTTGACTATAAAGATATTTATTGTGTTCTTGATAATTCTAAATATAAAATTGGAAAATTTATGCCTGGATCTGGTATAACAATAGTGGACGAAAAAAAAATAAAAAATTTCCATTCAGTTATTATTCTACCTTGGAATATTACAAAACACTTATATAAAAAGATTTTGCTTAATTCGAAACTTTCATATACATCAATAGCAAAAATAGTTAAAAAATTATAATGAGCATAATAAAAAAAATTGATACTTTTTCTTCTGATGATAGAGGGGAAATAATAGATATTTTTTCAAAAGATCCAAAAGAACACTGTACTATAGTTACATTCAATAAAAATGCAGTGAGAGGCAACCACTATCACAAAAAAAGTGTACAATCTGCATATGTCTTAGAGGGGGATTTTAAAATATTTAATGTAAAGATTGATAAAAATTCGAGCTTTGATCCAAAAAATGTAGAAGAAATTGATGTTTCTAAAGGCCACTATATTACTCATCAGGAGTTCGAAGCACATACGTATAAATGTGTTTCTGAAAAAGGTAAACTTTTAGTTTTTACAACTGGAATAAGAGGTGGTGAAAATTATGAAGATGATACAATACGTTTAAAAAATTCTTTAGCTTAATTCTGAGTAAACTTTTAAAGTTTCATCAGCACATTTTTTCCAAGAAAAGTTTCTAGATTGTATAATGCCTTTAGATATAATCTCGCTAATTTTTTCTTTAGAATAAATTGTATTTTCTAGTTTATATAAAATATCGTCTATGCTTGATGGATCAAATGTAATTGCTGCGTCTCCAACTGCTTCCAAAATTGCATCATGGTTACTAGCAATCACTGGACATTTTAATGACATTGCTTCCAACGGTGGTAAACCTAAACCTTCGTGAGATGATGGATATACTAAGCATTTTGCATTTTTATAAGAATTATACAAAGTGTAATCATCATCATTTTTGGTTTTTTCGATTAAGTCTGAAACTTTGTTTTCATCAAAAAATATTTTTTCTTCTTTTGTAAAGGACCCTCCGCCAAAACATAAAATTTTAAAATCTTTTTTAAGTTTATTTGATAAAATAAAAGCTTTAATAAGATTTGTAAAATTTTTATATCTTCCTCTTGCTCCTACAAATAAAATATATGGCTTATTAATCGAATTTTTAAATTGTGATTCATTATTTGAAAATTCATCAAAATTTTCAATACCGAAGTATGTTACCGTAACTTTTTTACTATCTACATTATAAATATCTATTAAATCAATTTTAGTCTTATTTGATGGACAAACTATATGATCAGATATTTCTAAAGAATTTTTTTTAGGCATTGATTTAAAATTTGAATTTTTTTCATGCCATAAGTCAAAAACAGTCAAAATAATTTGACCTTTTTTTTTTATAATTTTATTAGAATAATAAGTTTTATGAATTATATCTGGATTGAATTTGGAAATTTGATAATTGCAATACACAGAATTAAATTTTTCAAGTATTTTTCCAGTAAAAGGAATTCTTTTTTTAATTCTTTTTCCAATCAAAATATCAGATGGTAAATTTGCAATTCTTTCATTAAGATAAAGATTTGCAAAAACTTTAAGTTTTAAATTTTGGTTTTCCGATAAATGTTTTATTAAATTATAATAATATCTTGATGCTACACCACTAAATTTCTGTTTCCAAAAAACTTCATAATCATAACAAATTTTCACTTTATTTGCTCATAGAATTAATTAAAAAGTTTTGACTTTGTTTTATCCATTGATCAAGTAATTGATTAATTTTCTCAAAATCAATGTTCCCTTCAAGATTTTTGGCAGAAGAAAGGTTTCTACTTTCCAAATTAAATTTTGAAATAATATGTCTCACTTTATATCTTCTGATTGGATCAACTGTATACCAAAAATTTCTATTTGATTTTATTGATAAAACTATGCCATGAAACATTGAAGTAAAAACACAAGAAGATTTTTTAATATATTCATAGAATTCTGATGGGTTAATTCCTATTTTATTATTTCTAATCCAAGAGTTAAAGTAACCAACTGATATTAATTCTAAATTCTCTTTTTCACAAAATTTTTTTATTTTTTCCATTTCATCTTTACTAAAATTTAATCCATATATTGCTGCATATTTTTTTTTACTTTTGATTTTATTGCTTGAACTAAAAAAAATTGGATTTGATAACAAAGTTGGGTCTACTACAATTTCGGGAGTCTTTCCTATTAATTTATTTACAAATTCTGCTGTATTATCATCTCTTACAGATATAGAATGAAAATTATTTAATAAAACAATTAATTTTTGTTTTTGATGATCATTTAAATCTTGAAATGTTGCCTTTCCAATACTTGCTGCATAAGCAATTTTTTTTCCGTATTTTTCTTTGCCAAAATAATAATCTGAAAAACCATAATAGGGATTAAGAAAATTCCAAATTTCATCACTTCCATATATAGAATACATTCTTTGGTCTTGTGCATTTTTTTTTTTTATAAGTTGTTTTAAATGGTAATTACGCCAAAAAATAGTTTTTATATTTTTTTTTAAGTGCCCCAAAGCTTTACCTGGTTTTTTCGAAATCATAGGACTTAAAAATTCATGATATTTAAGCTCTTTAGGGTGATAAGAACTAAAAAACACTTCTGAATTTAAAACTGAATTCAAATAATTACCTAAACTAAATGCTTGAAGTATTGCTCCATGATTACTGGTAAAGTTATAAGTGTAAATTTTAGTAAGCATTTAATTGATTATTTAAAATTATAATAAATCCTTTAGTTTGACTAAGTCATGATTATTACTCTCAAGATTAATTACTTCACAATCAGATATTTCTTTTATTTTATTTGACCCAGACAAAAAATTTAAATTATAGTTTTTATCTCTACTATCTCTTATATTAGAGTTAGTGTAGTTTTTATATTCATTGATAATTACATTTTTAAAGAAATTTTCTTTTTCGAAATCCTTGGAAATAAAAAAAGCATTCATTTTTTGTAAATTTGTCCCGATAAAATAATAATTTTTTTCGTCCATTAATTCGATTAGTGCTCTAAGTGACATTCCATAGCATAGATTGGAATAGTGATATTTTGTTCTATCAAAACCATCAATGTTTGGTACAGTAACTCTTAAATCTGGACCAAAAACTGGATTAAATTCAGCAATAAAAATCTTTGAAATATTTTTTTTTAATTCTTTTATAATCCAATAGTCTACGCTATCAATATCTATACTAAATAAATCAACCTGAAAATCACAGTTATTTTTTATAATTTCGTTAATATTTTTTGAATTAACTCGTGTATTACAAACTCTAAGATCTCCTTTCCATAAATTTACATGTGGTTTTACTTTTGACTCCATATTATCCATACAATCTACAATTAGTCCTTTAGGATGAAATCTATTATAAATAAATCTGGTATTTGACTCTCTATAATCCCCAACTCCAATTTCAATGAAATTTGTTGAACTAGGAATAAGTTTAAGTTTACTCATCAAATAATCAATGATTCCATCTTCACCATTTTGAGAAAATATTTTGAGATCTACTTCTTGGATGTTTTTTACATCATTATATATTTTTCTATTTTCTGATATTTGATTTAAGCCGATATAAAAGAATATTTTATCGAATATAAGTCTATCTAAATTAAATTTTTTTAAAAAACTTGTGAAAAATTTAATAATTAAAAATATGATTCTACTAATCATTTTAAATCTCTTACTATTATGTTTTCAAGTCTAATTCTTCCTTTAATTTTTTTCTCCAAAATTTGAATAATTGATATTGCCTCATTTGCATTATCTGAGCCCATATTTACTAAACAATTAATTGTTCTATCAGACATGGAAAAATTCTTCTTATATATTTTGAAATATAAACAGTAAAGTTTTACTATAAATTTTCTAAATCTTAAAAGATTTTTATGATGTAAAAACAAATAAATAAATTTAGTTCCAGAAATATACAGCAAATAAAGGACAAAAAGTGGAATTGATAATTTGCTTAGATCGGAATAAAGGTTTTTTGTTGCATAGAGACTTCCTAAATTTGGAAGTTTTTTTTCTTGGTACATCTCTCTATGATTTTTTACATAATTTATTCTTTTTTGAATTTCATGGTTATCTTTAATATTTTTCTTTGGAAAATTAAAAAAAACCTCAGTTATAAGAAAGTTGTCCATTTTTTGAAAAATAGAACTTCTCCATCCAAAATTTATATCATCTTTAAATATTGAAATAATTTCACCTTTCTTATTAACATATTTAACTTTATCTAAATAATCAGAAATACATGAATCATATGAAGAGGCATTGGTTATCATGGCTCCTCCAATAGTTCCTGGTATTCCTATCATTCCTTCTAGACCATAAATTTTTAAATTATTTACAACATACATTACAAATTTAAAAATTGTTAAACCTGAGGATACCTTAACCGAGATAATTTCAGAATCATCATTATTTAATTGAATTATTGGATTAACAATCTTTCTTAAATTAATTATTGGTGAATAAATTTCACCATCTCTAATTAATGTATTGCTAAGATTTCCCACGGGATAATAAAATATGTTTTCCTCAACTAAATATTTGCCTAAAATTTCAGCTTTTTCAATATTATCAGGTTCGATAAATAATTTGGCAATTCCACCACATTTTAACCAGGACTTTTTTTTTAAATCTTGATCTTCAACATAATTTATTTCTTTTAAGGTAAGCCATCTTTTTAAATTTATAATTTTATTTTTTAATTCTGAGTTCAAATTAAATTTTCTCAATCTTTATAATTATTTTCTATTAATTCATTTTTTTTAACAGAAAAAATCTTTTTACAATGTTTTAATGAATTTTTATCATGAGATACAGATATTACTGTCAGATTATACATCTCATTGTATATATTTTCTAAAACTCTATTTTGAGTCTCTAAATCTAAAGCATTTGTAGCTTCATCTAAAATTAAAATTTTTGGCTTATTATAAAGAGCTCTGGCTATACCTAGTCTTTGCATTTGGCCACCAGATACAGCTATTCCTTTTTCTCCTACAGGTGTTTTTAATCCATTTTTTTTAGAGCTTACAAGAGATTTTAAATCTAAAATTTCAATTAAATGATTTACTCTATCCATATCAATATCATCACCAACTTTATTTAGAGTTATATTAAATAAAATTGATTCATCTGCCAAATATACATTTTGTGATACATATCCAATGCTATTTTGCCATTTTTTTATAATTTCATTTATGTTCTTTTCGTTAATTTCAATTATTCCTTCTGTTGGTTCAATTAATCCTGTGAATAAATTTATTAAAGTTGTTTTTCCACTTCCGCTTTGACCAATAAATCCAATTTTATCACCTTTGTTTATTTCTAAATTTATTTTTTCAAAAATGTTTGAAGAACTTTTTGGATAAGAGTAGCTTACATTTGAAAATTTGATTTTTCTAAATTCTAAAGGTTTTTTATCATTTGAAATTGGGGGATTTAAATTTATATTGTAATCAGTACTTTTGTTTATCATTTCATTATAAATCACATCTACTACAACGATGTTATATCTTAATCCTTGCAGGCCTTTCATAATGTTACCTATTGTAGGAACCAATTTAATTGAGGCAAAAGAAAATACACCTAAGATTATAAAAATTTCAGATGAAGTACTTCCAAAATTAATTAAAATATAAACTAAAATTAAAAACATCAAAATTGTTAAGACCTCTAAAACAGGCCTTGTCAAAATATAAAAAAAATCTCTTTTTTTTCCGGCTTTCGCGATTTCTTCATTGTGATGTAAAAATTTATTAGCAAAAAATTTTTGATTACTCGATAAGATAATTTCTTTTATATTACCAATACTTTCAGTCACTAACTTTAATAAAGAATTTGCATGCTCCTGTCTTATTTCTCCATATAATTTTAGTGTGCTTAATTGAAATATAATCATTAGAAATCCAAACAAAATCATTACTGCTGCGGCAACTAAAGTTGCAAGCGGATTATAAAAAATCAAAAAAATTAATATCGTTAGAAAAATTATTAAATCTGAAATTAGTGTCAAAATTGGAACCATAACTCCAAAAGAAAATAAATGGGTTTCTGCATTTGTATTTCTAATTAATTCTGAAGTATTTCTTAAAGTAAAAAAAATATAATTTTTTTTAAGATATCTTAAATATAATTTTGCACTTACTTCCTTACCTAAATCATAGGAAAAATTTATTTTTATTTTTTGAAAAAAAAGCAAAAATAAATTTTTGAAAATAAAAATTATTAAAAAAATAAATATAAAAAATAAAAGTAAAACTTCTTTTTCCATATTTTTAATAAATGGTATATTGTCGATCACTGTACTTGTTTCACCAAGAAAAACTGACAAGAATGGAATAACGAGTCCAATTCCAAAAAGTTCAAATGCAGCATTAAATAATGTAAGAATAGAAATATAAAAAATACTTTTTATCCAATTTTTTGGAAGTATATAAAGAATTTTTGAGATATAACTTTTCAATTTTTAAAACACTGATAAAATAATTTTAAACCGTTTTTTGTATAACATATATTTTTTCCTACTCAATTATAAATTTAATCATAAATACTCATCTTGCTATAAACTTGATTGGTTAGATAATAAGATATTTTCTCGAATTTAAATTTTTTTAAACTATTTATATTTATATTTTTTGTATAAATTTTTTTTTTTTCAAATATATGTAGCCATCTATTTTTGTTCATTTAAAAATTGATTAAATTTTTTTTAATTGTATATTTTTGGATTTTAATCATAATAAATTTATGAATTATTTATTAAATGAAGGCTACGAAAGCAATATAAAAGTATCCAAGGCATTAGGATCGAAGATTTATATAGGAAAAAAACCTTATGAAGATTTATCATACGGGGCTGGAACTTTATTGCTTGGTCACAATTCTAAAGTTTATAAAAATATTATAAATAATTTAAAATCAAAAAAAATTAGTAATTATGCGGCACCTAATATATATGCTGAACGATTATCAAAAGTTTTGTATAATTATTTTGATGGTTATTTTAAAAAGTTTTTATTTTGTAGTACAGGTTCAGAGGCGGTCCTTAAATCTATACGTATAGCAAAAGCAATATCAAAAAAAGATTTAATTGTAACAGTTAGTGGTAGTTGGCACGGATCATTAGATCAATTTCTTTTTTTTCCATCAAAATCAATGAGACCAGAATGTATGTCGTCAGGAATTTCAAAATTTTACAACAATAATTTAAAGATTATTCCCTATAATGATATTAATAAGTCAAACAAAATTTTAAAAAAATTTAAATCAAAAATTGCAGCTATAATAATAGAGCCAATTCAAGGATGCTTACCCACTGAAAATGCAAAAAAATACTTACTTTATTTGCAAAAGTTTTGCGACAAAAATAAAATAATTCTTATTTTTGATGAAACCATTACGGGTGTAAGGACTTATGAGGGATCTGTTCATAAAAAATTTAAACTTTCACCCTCAATTTCAATTTTTGGAAAATGCATAGGTGGTGGTGCTCCAATAAGTGTTGTTGGAGTCAATAAAAAGTTTAGCAAAAAATTATTAGATTTAAAAAAAAGAGTATATTTTGGAGGAACTTTTTCTGCAAATTCTACTTCGGCATTTATTTGTTACGAGACTATTAATTTTATAAAAAATAATAAAAAAATAATTAAAAATGTAAATTTAAAAACTAATTACGTAAAAAAAGAAATAAACGCGTTTTTAAAAAAAAATAATTTAAATGCAAAGGTTTATTCTTTCGAATCGATGCTTAGGATAGTTTTTTCTAATGAAGAAATAATTAATAGAACGCAAAGAGATTTTTTAGAAAAAAAACAAGACTTAAATATTATTAAATTTAAAAAATTTTTATTTAAAAATAATATATATTATCCCTCAAACGGAGTCCTTTTTTTATCAAAGGATACTTCGTTAATAAATTGCAAACATTTAATATCTAAGATATGCTTAGGATTAACCAAATACTTTAAATAAAACAATATATGAAACACCCTTTGATAAAATTATCACAAAAACAAATAGAAAATGTTAATAAATTAAATGGAGATTCTGAAATAAAATTTGATAGAATTTCATGTCTTAATTGTGGTTCAGAAAATCACATGAATTTATTCACAAATGATAGATATGGATTTAATTTAACACAAGTACTTTGTAATAATTGTGGCTTAATGTTTATAAACCCAATGATGACTCAAAAATCATCAGACTATCTTTACAATAGCGATTTATACAGAAATATTTTACATCCTGAAGATTTAGAAAAAACTAACACTGAAGAATGGGAGAAATGGAATAAGCTTATTGAAAGTCTTAAAGCCGGGGGAGACCCTAATAAAGAAGTTTTTGAAGGCTACGATAAAGATTCTCAGGCAAGTTTTGCTATTATAAATTCTTTAAATATTAAATATCAAACCGTGTGTGATGTAGGGTCGGGTAATGGACACAATGTAAGACTTTTTCAATCAATTGGTAAAGAGGCATGTGGATATGAGCCATCAAAATATTTAAGTGATTATGGAAGAAAAAAAGGACTAAATATTATCAATGGTTTTGCTGACGATATTAAGGGTGAATATGATTTAGTTTTAATGATTCACGTTTTGGAACATTTAATAAATCCAAAAGAGACAATAGAAAAAATAAAAAAACATGTAAAAAAATATTTGTTTATTGAAGTACCTGTTAGCGTAGATAAATTTCAATGCTTTCAATTTTCTCATACTTACTATTTTTCATTAAACACATTTTCTCAAATTATTACTAAATGTGGTTTTAAAAGAATCCATATTCATCATAAACTACGCCATGTAAATGATTATGGTTATGCATTATTTGAAAAAACAGATGAAAAAAAAATACATCAATATAATTATACTCAAGAAGTGAAAAAATACAAAAAACTATATTATAAATATTTTATTAAATATTATATTAAAAAATTTTTAAAAATAGTATTAACAAAAATAAACCCAAATATTGAAAAAAAAATTGTAAACATTATTGATCTTCGTACGCTTGGTGACTAGTGTCACATACACAATATAAATTTAATTAAAAGAAGAATTCTAAAAAAAAGTCAGTATTTTGATATCTTTCGTTTAGCAATATTCTATTTGCCATTATTTTTATTTAATAAATTAAAATGTTGTTCTAAAGTTTTATAAACCTTAATCGAACCTAGTTCATTTTCATCTGACTTCAAATAATTATTTATATAATTATCATATTTTTTTTCATTAACTTGTGTTTTTTCTTCTATAGATTTTTTATCAAAATTAAACTCATCATTTAAATCTATTGATAACAAATCAAGAGTTTGATTATATTTTTTTATTCTATTTAAGAGATATTCTCCAAATAAATCTGTTTTGAGAGAAATAATTCTTTTTTTTAAAAATATAGCTGTGTCTATCGAACTAGACTCATGAAAAATTACAATATAAGATGAATAAATATTTTTTTCTGTACTATATTGACTTAATTTAAAATCACTTAAGAGTTTTTTGTATTCTTCTAAATTCGAACTTGGATGCAAAGATATAATTACTTCTTTATTAATAGTTTTTTGTATATCTTTTAAAAAATTAGATAGTTTTTCAAAATATTTTATCTTTATTTTTTCTAAGTCAATATTCTCTCTATAAAGAACATCTAGGTGTTTATAATTACCATCAATAAAAATAATTTTT
>CACKXX010000024.1 GCA_902604265.1 uncultured Pelagibacteraceae bacterium
TAGACGTCAAAAATACTAAAACTACCAACAAAATAATTAACGGAAATGGAATTAACATAATTATGCTTATTTTTTGATGAATTAAAAACATATAAACTATAAGAAACAATATAGATCTTAATAATACATTAAATTTAAAAACAGAAATTATTGCCAATGAATGTATAGTTAAATTCTTAAAACTCATTTTAGAAGGGCCAAAATATCTTGATCCTCTCTCAGATGGAATTGTGGCTCTATCTTTTGAAACTTTTGCAAGTGCTCCCGAAAAACTACTCCAAGTGGCTTTTTCATTAATCATTCTCTCAACAATAGATTTTGGCAAACATGAGTAATTACCAAATTTGATAGATTGTCCTGTAAAAGTATAAGTTATTAGCTTGTGTATAAAATAACAAAGTTTAAAAAAAATACCTTCTGATCTTTTAATTCTTTCGCCAACAATTGGTTTGTCAGGATGATAATTTAAATTATCCACGAGTTGTTTTATTTCTTCAGGCCTATCCTCTCCGTCACCATCCATTGGGATTACATAATCAAACACTTCATTTTCAAAAATATGCTTAAGTCCTGCTGCATTGCATCTTGCATGTCCTCGGTTTTCTTTCATATTAATTATTTTAATTGAATTTAAATTGTCCAAATTAACTCTGAATTCAGGTTTGGATTCTGTGGATGCATCATTAACAATAATTACCGAGAACTCATGATCTAAATTAGAGACTTCAGAATTTATATTTTCTAAAAGTTTAAAAACTGACTGCCAGTCATTATAAACTGGTATTAATATTTTTATTTTCATTAGCTAGCTGAACTTATTAATCTAAGTAAAGATGCAATTATCCCAAAGCCTGAAAATTCAATTACTGCAACAATTACTATAACGAATAATATTTTTTTCCATTTATCACTTATATTCATAATCTTTAATTTTATTAGTACTCACTATAGTTAATTAAACAAAATGATTCATTTCTTATTTTTAAGTGAGAACCTGCACAATTATTGCTACTTGGTGTAATTATAACTACATCAAACTTCGATATCTTTATAAAGGGGGTTCTATGCCAAGTTGGTCTTGATTTTAAATGATAAGACAAATTACCTGCAACCCACTCATTTCCAATAACAAAATCTATTTTTTTAATTTCATCAATATGATCGATTAATAATTGAATTTCTTGAGCTATCTCTTTACCAGGATAATCTGTTCTTTTGTCTGTTTGTGTAATTGAAACATAAGCATAAGCAAAAGGAGAAAAAATGAATAATATTATGAAGGCTATGGTAAAACCTTTTAGTTTATTTAAATTTATTTGAGATTGAAAAATATAAATTAATAAAACTCCAAAGAATAAATAAAAAGGTGTCATCCACATTGTTCTAATTTTAACTCCCATAATCATAGAAGTTAAAAACACTAAAGCTATTGGAATAATGTTTATTGATAATAAAAATAATAACTTATCATCTTTAAAATTAAATTTAGTTTTTAATTTACTATTTAAAAATAAAAACATTAAAAAGAAAAGCATTAATATCCCAATTTGTTTTCCTAAAAAGATTAATGGATGAATTATGTGATCTAAGAAATTTTGATCACCTGTACCGGTTCTATCAAGTCCATAGTTAATTGTTATATAATTATTTTCAGTTAACCAAATTAAATGAGGTAATAAAACTATTAAAAATGGAATTAAAGATAACATACATTTAAAATCTAATTTCCTTTTATAGATCATATAAACTAAAAAAATATCCATTCCTAAAGCTAAGTAGATAAATAAATATTTTGATAAAAATCCAAAACCTGCAAATAATCCAACTAAAAACCAGTCAATAATTCTATTATCTTTAAAGCCTTTCCATAAATATAGAACTGTTAAAGTCCAGAAAGGCATCAAACAAACGTTCACATTAAATTCAGGAGTTGTAAAATTATAAAAATAAATTCCTTCTAATAATAAAACTGATAATAAACAAAAAACTTTATTTTCAAAAAACTCTTCTGCAAGTTTAAAAACAACAAAAAAACTAATAATTACACAAATCTGACTTAATAAATAATAAGCCCAATCTTGTGCACCAAAAATTTGGTAAAAAATTTCAACCAAGAATGCACTCATTGGAGGATGTTTATTAAACCCCCAGTCTAAATTACTTCCCCAAGCTAATGCTTCAATAGTATCTAATGGTAAATTGTTATTTGTTAATGTTGGAATTGCGGTCCAAACAATTAAATGAATTGTTAGAAAAATGTAAAATAAATTTAATATATTATTTTTATTTATGGCCATTTTACTTAATTTATACAATTAATGGTTCCTTGACACCCATTAATTGATGAATATATTCACCCACGATTAAATTTAGAAATGGTTAAAATCTCTAAAACATACATTCCAAAAGAAAAAGAAAAATACATGTGTGCAAAGCATTTAGCTTTTTTTAAAAAAAAGTTAACTGAATGGAAAGCTGATTTAGTTAAAACCAATAATGAAGCTCTTTATAATAGCTCAATGGACGATAATAGTACATCAGCCGATATTGTTGACCAAGCTAGCTCTTATACTGAAAAAAATGTTGAGATGAGAGCTATCAATAGACAAATTAAATTGATTTCAAAAATAGACTCTGCTTTAAAAAGAATACAAAATGGAACTTATGGTTTTTGTGAGGATACTGGAGAACCTATTGGATTAAAAAGATTGATGGCAAGACCTGTTGCAACACTTTCAATTGCTGCACAAGAAAAACACGAAAAAGAGGAAAAAGTTTTTGCAGACGATTAAGGTAATGGAATTTTTGCTTTTTTATCCATAAAATTATAACCTTTAACTACGGCTTCTCTTTCTGCTATTTCTAGATACCACTTTGTAAGATTTTTATAATTCTTTAATCCTATATCATGCCACTCGTGTCTCGCTATCCATGGCCAAGTAGCAATATCAGCTATTGAGTACTTTTCTCCAGCTAAATATCTAGATTGTCCTAATCTTTCATCTAAATCTTTATAGATCGATTTGGTAATTTTAAAATATCTTTCCTCACCGAATTTACTTTTTCCAGGATTGTAATGATGGAATTGATGATGTTGACCAATTATAGGACCTACATATCCCATTTGAGCCATCAACCACTGATTAATTTTTAATCTGTCATCAATGTCATAAAATTTTTTACTTTTCTCACCTAAATAAATTAATATTGCTCCAGATTCAAAGATAGCTTCCTTATTATTACTATGGTCTACTATGACTGGTATTTTGCTAAATGGACTTATTTTTCTAAATTCAGGATTAAATTGTTCACCCTCTAAAAGGTTTACTTTTGTTACTTTATATTCAAACTTGACTTCTTCGAGCATAATACCAATTTTTTTTCCATTGGGAGTATCTGCAGAAAATAATTCAATCACTCTTTAACACCGAGTCTATTTTTGATAGATTTTGAAGAAGTGGTAAATTCAAACCTATATTTTTCATTTGGTTTGGCTAATTTAAAACATGCTCTGGCTGCTAATGCCCCTTCATGAAAACCTGATAAGATTAGTTTCAATTTACCAGGGTAAGTACATATGTCTCCGACTGCATAAATACCTTTTTGATTAGTTTCAAATTTTTCTGTATCAACGCTAATTGTTTTTTTATCAATGTTTAACCCCCAATTAGCTATTGGTCCAAGTTGCATAATTAATCCAAAAAACCCTAAAACATAATCTGTTTTTAAATTTTTGATCTCTTTATTATCATGTTCTATTTCAATGCTATCTAAATTCTCATTGCCACTTACACTTTTAAGCTGATATTTTGTAAATAAATTTATTTTATTAGTTTTTACTAATTCGTTCATTTTATTTACTGATGCTTGTGCACCTCTAAATTCGTCTCTTCTGTGAATTAAATTTACTTTTGAATCCTTTGATAGTTCAATTGCCCAATCCAATGCACTATCACCTCCTCCAAAAATTGATACTGTTTTTCCTTTGAAAACAGTTTTGTCTTTTATTGAATAAAATATTGATTTATTTTCAAATTTTTCACATTCTTTAGGGTTAAATTTTCTTGGCTCAAATGATCCAACTCCTCCAGCTATTATTATATTTGGAGTACTAAATTCTGTTCCTTTATTTGTTTTAACTTTCCAATTTTCATTGTTTTTTTTTACTTCCTCTACTCTCTCATTTAAATGAAATTTAATATCAAAAGGTTTCAATTGGTTAATTAAATTATTTGTTAATTCTTCCCCTGTGCATTCTGGGATTGCAGGAATATCATAGATTGGCTTATCTGGGTAAAGTTCAATACATTGACCTCCAATCTTATCAAGGTTATCAACTATTTCGCAACTTAAACCGATTAGCTTTAATTGATGTGCTGTAAATAATCCAGTTGGACCTGCTCCAATTATTAATGCATCTGTTTTAATCATTAAACTTGTTTTTCTGGAAGATTAACAACTAATCCATCGAGTTGATCTGATACCATTAGCTGACAACTTAGTCTGCTATTTTTTTTTGGCTCAAATGCCATATCAAGCATATCTTCTTCTCCATCTTCTTTCTTTGGTAATTTATTAAACCACTCTTCTTTGACATAAACATGGCAAGTAGCGCACGCCATTGATCCTCCACAATCTGCATCAATTCCTGGAATATTATTTTGTACTGCGCCTTCCATAACACTCAAACCATTTGCAACTTCAATTGTGTGAGTTTTTCCGCCGTGTTCTATGTATGTAATTTTAGGCATTTATTTATATATAAGGATAAAAAAAAATAGGGCAAGTATGCAAAAACATACTCGCCCTATTAAATATTATTTAGATATTTACTTTCTTGCGCCAGCTCCACTCATTGCAGCAGCCCAAATAATTAGACCAAATGCAATTTTGTTAATAAAGTCAGCTAAGTTGTAAATCACGTTTAGTGAGTTAGCATCAACGCCACCTGTTAAGTAACCAAATACATAACCTAATGGGTAAATTGCCCAACCTACAGTAACTATCATTCTTAATGCGCTGAAAGCAGTTGAAAGTGCTTTGTTACCACTTTTCGCTGCAGCTTTTCCAGCTTCACCAGAGAAGATTTCATATAATACATAAATCCATCCAGCCATACCAATGATAAAACCAAGCATTGAATTAATGTATCCTGCTTCTCCTAGGTAACCACCAACAAGCATTACTGTTGAACCAATTAGCAATCTCCAGAAAATACCTGAAGGTACTTTTCTAACAGCTGCTAAGATTAAGTAAAACTCTACCATTTGTAATGGTACAGTGATTAACCAGTCAATGTATCTATAAACAGTTGGTGAATCTCCAGTTTGAACCCACACACCTCTCATGTAAATATAGTGAATGAATGCAATACCAGTGATTAGACCTGCTACAGTTACTGATGTTCTCCAACCAGCAGCTACCGAACCTCTTTCCATGAAAAAGAAAGCCGTAGCAGCTAACATACCCATTGAAATTACCCAAAAAGAAATTCCAACAAAGTCATCAGAAGCCAATAACACTGTTTCTGCGTTTGCTGCACCTGAAAAGCCCACAAGAGCTAAAGCTGCAAGAGCAAACAATTTAAGTTTTTTCATAAAAAACTCCCTCTCAGTTGTTTTTTTAGTTTAAATTTAAACCAAGGACCCAAACCACACTAGATCCAAAGCATGGTGCTAAATAACAAATTAATTTAGGTAATTGAAGAGTTTTTTTTCCTTTATTTGTGTTGATTTTATTAACTTTTTAAAATTAAATACAACTTAAGACTTAAATTTTGAACAAAAAAACAAATCAAAATAAAAAATAAAAATGGCTTCAAATTTTGAAAAAATTTACGAGGAATCAATAAAAAACCCTGAAGAATTTTGGAAAAAAGTTGCTGATGATATTTTTTGGTTCAAAAAGCCTACAAAGATATTGAATAAATCTAATCCGCCATTTTATAAATGGTATGAAGATGGTGTCACGAATACTTGTTATAACGCTTTAGATTTTCATATTGACAACAAGAGAGGAGATAGAACAGCTTTAATCTATGATAGTCCGATTACTGGTAACAAAAAAAAATTTACTTATAAAGAATTAAAAGAAAAAGTATCAAAATTTGCAGGAGCATTACAAAATCAAGGAGTCAAAAAAGGAGATAGAGTTATTATTTATATGCCAATGATTCCTGAAGCAGTAATTGGCATGTTAGCTTGTGGAAGAATTGGTGCAATTCATTCTGTGGTATTTGGTGGTTTTGCCTCAAACGAATTAGCAAGCAGGATAGATGATAGCAAAGCAAAAGTTTTATTGACAGCTTCATGTGGCTTTGAACCAGGTAGAACAGTTCATTATAAACCGCTTGTAGATGAAGCTTTAAAATTAGCATCTCATAAAATTGAAAAACTAATATTATTTCAAAGACCAGACAATAAAGTTAAATTAAATGCTCCTAAAGAAATTAGTTGGGAAGAAGCATTATCAAATGCAAAAAATGTTGATTGCGTTGAGATGAATGCAAATGAGTTTGCATATATTTTGTATACTTCAGGAACAACCGGAATTCCAAAAGGAATCGTTAGAGATATTGGAGGACATATTGCTGCTCTTAAATGGACAATGAAAAATATATATAGCATTGACCAAGATGATGTTTGGTGGTCCGCTAGTGATATTGGATGGATCGTTGGTCACTCTTATATAGTTTATGCTCCATTGTTTAAAGGATGTACGACAGTACTTTTTGAAGGTAAACCGGTTGGGACTCCAGACGCTGGGGCTTTTTGGAAAATCATTTCTGATTATAAAGTAAAATCATTATTTACTGCACCAACTGCTTTTAGAGCTATTAAAAAAGAAGATCCTGAGGGTAAGTTTTTTTCTAAGTACGACCTAAGTTCATTTAAAAGTTTATTTCTTGCTGGAGAAAGAGCAGATCCTGATACAATTAAGTGGGCAGAGTCTCTTTTGAATGTTCCTGTAATTGATCATTGGTGGCAAACGGAAACCAGTTGGGCAATAAGTTCTAATTGTACAGGAATTGAAATGATGAAAACAAAGTATGGTTCAGCTTGTAAAGCTGTTCCAGGCTATGATGTTAAAGTTATTAAACCTGACCACAGTATTGCTAAGCCAAACGAAATGGGTGATATAGTTGTAAAACTTCCACTGCCTCCTGGTACATTTCCAACTTTATGGAATGCAGATGAAAGATATAAAAAAACATATATGACAAACTATGAGGGCTATTATCAAACTTATGATGCTGGTCATATTGATGATGATGGATATATTTGGATTATGTCTAGAACAGACGATATTATAAATGTTGCTGGACACAGATTATCAACTGGAGCAATTGAAGAAGTTTTGTCAGAACATCAGTCTGTAGCAGAATGTGCAGTTATTGGTATTGCAGATAAACTTAAAGGTCAATTGCCTATTGGTTTAATAGCTCTTAAATCTGGAGTGCAAAAGAATAATGAAACAATATCGAAAGAGTGTATACAAATGGTGCGAGATAAAGTTGGCCCGGTTGCAGCATTTAAAACAGCTATTGTTGTAAAAAGATTACCAAAAACTAGATCTGGAAAAATTTTAAGAGGAACCGTGAGAAAAATAGCTGATAAAGAAGAGTATAAGATGCCAGCAACAATTGACGATCCAGCAATTCTAGAGGAAATAAAACAAGATTTAGTAAAAAATAATATTTTAAAATAATGACAAAAGCTTATGTTTTTATGTTTGTTGCAATTTTTTGTGAAGTAGCAGGCACATTACTTCTTCCTTCTACACAAAATTTTACAAAAATAGCTCCAACAGTTATAGCTGCTACTTGTTATTTGACAGCTCTATATTGCCTTACTCATGTATTGCATAAAATCCCAATTGCTATTGTCTATGCAACTTGGAGTGGATTGGGAATATTTACAATTGCATTATTTGGATACTATTTTTTCAAACAAAGTCTTGCATGGCAAGCAGTGTTAGGATTGTTTCTAATAGTAGTGGGTGTTGTTCTTGTAAACACTTTTTCTGGAAAAAGTTTATAAAAATTAATTCTTAAACTTATTTTTAATGGTGGGTTCTTCTATCTTCTTTTTCTAAAAAATTATCAAACTCTTCTTGAGTCATAACATCTGAATTCATTCCAAAAAAACCCTTGCTATCAAAAAGTTTTGCTTTTTCAAAAACATCTTTTTTTGAAACTATACCTTCGTTTAATAAAAATAATTGTGATTTAATTACTGTTTTTTGTTTCTCATTTATGCCTGAATATGAATTTGAAGAAATAAATATTATAGTAAAAAATAGTATTTTTTTATATAAATTCAATTGGCTTACCTTCGGGGCTGTCTATAATTTTTCCATCTTTCATTTTAACTTTACCATTAATTATAGTTACAATAGGGCTTCCCTTAAACTTATATCCATGAAATGGAGACCAACCACATTTGCTTTCAATATTTTCATTTCTAATCTCAATTGTTTTGTTCATATCTACGATTGTAAAGTCAGCATCGTACCCTTCTTTAATAAATCCTTTATTTTTAATACCAAAAATTTTAATAGGATTTTCACAAACAAGATTAATTAATTGATTAAGTGATAATTTTCCATCATTTACATGGTTTAACATTACAGGAATTAAAGTTTGCACACCCGGCATACCTGATGGTGAATTTGGATATTCTTTTTCTTTATTTGCTTTTAAATGTGGAGCATGGTCTGATCCAATTGTATCATTAAAATTATTTTTTACTCCATACCATAATCTATCATAGTGAGATTTATCTCTAAGGGGTGGATTCATCTGAGCATAAGTTCCAAGTTTATCATAACAATCAGGAGCATATAACGTTAAATGTTGAGGAGTAATTTCAAACGTAATATTTCCTTTATGTTGTGACAAAAAATCAATTTCTTCTTTTGTTGTAACATGAAGAATGTGTGCTTTTTTCTTATATTTTTCAGCAATTCTTACAATTCTTCTTGTAGAAGACATCGCGCACTCTACACTTCTCCAAATTGGATGAGTATGAACATCGCCTGTTTTAATTAATTTTTTATTTACTTTTAAAATTGCCTCATCTTCTGAGTGAACAGCAACTACTTTTGAACTTCTTTGAAATACTTTCTCAATATCTGCTTCTTCTGCAACCAGTAAATTACCAGTTGAAGATCCTACAAAAAGTTTGATACCACAACAACCTTCCAAATCTTTTAAATCTGATAACTCATTTACATTGTTGGCTGTTGCACCAAAATAAAACGCATAATTGCAATACATTCTATTTTTTGCGAGATCTAATTTTTTTTGAAACTCTACTTTGTTGGATGTTGGTGGATTTGTATTTGGCATTTCAAAAACACTGGTAATTCCTCCAGCAATTGCTGCCCTACTTCCCGAATGAAGATCCTCTGTATCTGTTGATCCAGGTTCTCTAAAATGAGTTTGTGTATCTATGCATCCTGGTAAAACTGTTAGCCCATTAGCATTTAATTTTTCTTTTGCTTCATCTAGAATTTGACCAATCTGTTGAATTTTTCCATCTTTAACAGCAACATCAACATTTTTTAGTTCACCATTAATATAGCATTGTCCATTTTTTATTATTAGATCTAACATTTTTTAGAAAAGTAACTATATTATAAACGGGTTCGTTTCAATTATGAATAAAAAAAAAGTTTATATATTAGAAGATCGTGGAGTATTATTTGTTCAAGGTAAAGATGCAAAAGAATTTTTACAGAATTTAATAACAAACGATATTAATAAAGTAAATGAAAATAATAGTTGCTTTGCCTCTCTATTGACACCTCAGGGAAAATATCTTTTTGATTTTTTAATCGTTAAACATAAAAATGGATATCTAATAGATTGTGAAAAACTTCAAATAGAAAATCTATATAACCAACTAGATTTATATAAACTTAGATCTAAAGTTGAAATACTTAATCTAAGCAATGAGTTTGTGGTCGCTGCATTAAGTTATGAAAAATTTTTAGAATTTGATGGAACCAAAGATACACCTGGTCTTACTATTAAATATAGAGAAGATCCTATATTTTTAGATCCAAGAAAAAAAGAATTAGGTGCAAGAATAATTATTAATTTAGAAAAATTATATCTATCATTAAAAAAATTAGATTTAATTTCTTCAAATATTGATGAATATTATAAGTTTAGTCATGAAATTGGAATCGCTCAAAAAAATACAGATCAACTTAAAAATAAAATATTTGGTATAGAATGTAATTTTGAAGAATTAAATGCAATAGATTTTAAAAAAGGTTGTTATGTTGGGCAAGAAAATACAGCAAGAATTAAATTAAAAAATAAGCTATCAAAAAGACTACTTCCTGTTCAAGTAATAAAAGGCGAATTAGAAGAAGACACTATTAAATATAATAATAATGAGATTGGTAAAATTTTAATAAAAAATGAATTTCCTTTTGCTTCAATTAAATATTTAAATGAAAACTTTGATGAAAAAAATGAATTCAACTGTGGGAATGCAAAAGTAAAAATTATAAAGCCCAGTTGGATAAAATAAATTTAATTTATAAAAACTTTCTTAAATTAGGTTTAAAATAATTTGGACCTTTCATAACTTTTCCAAATTCGTTATAAATTGGTTTTCCGTCAGAGCCCAATTTACTCATATTAGACTCCTGAACTTCATTAAAACATTTATCCAAATTTATTCCAAATGCGTGTCCAGCTCCATATGCAACATACAGAATATCTGTTAACGCATCTGCCACCTCTAAAATATCATTATCTTTAATTGCTTTTTTTAATTCCTCTAGTTCCTCATTGATTAAGCTTATTCTAAGGTCATTTATTTTATCATTACTAAGCTCAGGTTTTGTCTTTACTTCTTGACCAAAAGTTTTCATAAACAATCCCACTTTTTCAAAGTTTGTCATAATGCTCCTATTTCATTATTTGGTTACTTAATGTATAAGAAATATAACATTACATTCAAAATTTAGATTATGAAAACAAGAAAAGAATTTGACAGTATAGGATCAATTAATGTTCCTGTGGATAAGTATTGGGGGGCATCAACCCAGAGATCAAGCAAATATTTTGACATTGGGGATTTTTTAGTCAGACCTGATATGATTAAATCTATTGCTATTATTAAAAAGGCTGCAGCTATAGTTAATACAAAAAATCGTGACCTTGATAAAAAATTAAGCAAAGCGATTATTAAAGCTGCAAATGAAGTTATTTCTGGAAAATTAATGGATAATTTTCCATTAAAAGTTTGGCAAACAGGATCTGGTACACAGACAAATATGAATGTAAATGAAGTAATTGCTAACAGGGCTATAGAAATTTTAGGTGGAAAAAAAGGAACAAAAAAACCTGTACATCCAAATGATCATGTAAATAAATCTCAATCAACAAACGATGTTTTTCCAACAGCAATGCACATGGCAATAGCAATGAATGCTACTAAAAAATTGATACCGAATCTTAATTTGCTCAATTTGCAATTAAAAAAAAAATCTAAAGAATTTAAAAAAATTGTCAAAGTTGGAAGAACCCATCTCCAGGATGCTACACCCTTAACTTTAGGACAAGAATTTTCAGGTTATCATGCACAATTAACAAAATGTATTGAAAGAATTAAGAATGCATTAGAGGAAATATATTTTTTAGCGCAAGGGGGCACTGCTGTGGGAACAGGCCTAAATACAAAAAAAGGTTTTGATAAAAAAGTAGTATCTGAAATTAAAAAAATCACAAAACTTCCTTTTAAACCATCGTTAAATAAATTTGCATCATTAGCTGCTCACGACGCTATAGTAAACTTTTCTGGAACAATGAATACAACTGCTGTTTGTTTAATGAAAATTGCAAATGATATTAGATTTTTAGGATCAGGTCCTAGAGCTGGTTATGGGGAATTGATTTTACCAGAAAATGAGCCAGGATCATCAATAATGCCTGGAAAAATAAATCCAACTCAGTGTGAAGCTGTAACTATGGTTTGCGTAAAAGTCATTGGTAACCACAATGGAATTACCATGGCAGGATCACATGGACATTTCGAATTAAATGTTTTTAAACCATTAATTATACATAATATTTTACAATCAATTAAAATAATGTCTGACTCTACAAAAAGTTTTGCAAAATATTGTGTTTCAGGAATAAAAGCTGACAAAAAAAGAATAAAGGAATTATTAGACAATTCATTAATGTTAGTAACAGCTTTAGCTCCACATATTGGATATGATAATGCGTCAAAAATTGCAAAACTTGCACTAAAAAACAATACAAGTCTAAAACATGAAGCGATTAAATCAGGTTTAATAAAGGAAAATGATTACGATAAAATTGTAGATCCAAAAAAAATGACTAGTCCAAAGTAACTTTTTTAAATTCTTTTGAAATTAAATTATTTAATTGTTGAATATTATTAACTTGATAAAAAACTATCTCGTCATTTTGCTTTTCGTCAAAGTTAATATTAGATAAAAAATAATTTCCATCATCAATATTGTATTCTATTTCAAAATAAATTTTATTTAGATCTATTCTATTTTGCCTTGCTATCAAAAATTTTCTATATAACTCTTGCTGATCATTAACCTCA
>CACKXX010000025.1 GCA_902604265.1 uncultured Pelagibacteraceae bacterium
ATTTAGGAAACTCTTCTAATCTTGGCTCCTACTTTCCTCAATTTTTTTTCTATTTCTTCATAACCTCTATCTAAATGATATATCCTATTTATTGTAGTCTTGCCTTTCGCTGCTAATCCAGCAATTATTAGAGAGACTGAGGCTCTTAAGTCTGTTGCCATTAATTCTGCTGCTTTGAAATTTGTATTGCCTTCTATGAAAGCTTTATTGCCAAATGTTTTTATCTTAGCTCCCATTCGATTTAATTCTGAAACGTGCATAAATCTATTTTCAAATATTTCTTCTTTAATTGTAGAATGTTTCTTACTTTTACAAAGTAATACCATTAATTGTGCTTGCAAATCGGTTGGAAACCCAGGGTAAGGCGAGGTTTTTAGATTTATATTTTTTATGTTTTTTGTACCAGAAATTTTAATCGAATCTTTTTCTGATTTTATTTTAATTCCAATTTTTTTTAAAATTTCTATTTCAGTTCTAATAATTTTTGGATTAATACCAGATATTTTTAAATTTCCCTCCGTTACTGCAGCTGCTATTAAATAAGTCCCAGCTTCTATTCTATCTGGCATAATAGAATATTCGTTTTCTTTAAATTTTTTTACCCCTATAACACTTAAAGTTCTTTTTCCTATCCATTTAATTTTTCCTCCTATGCAATTAATAAAATTTACTAAATCTTTTATTTCGGGTTCGATGGCACAATTTGATAAAATAGTAGTTCCCTCAGCCATAGAGGAAGCAATAATCAAATTCTCAGTTGCTCCTACAGATATTTTTGGAAATTTAATTTTTGCAGCTTTTAATTTTTTTTTTGAATTAGCATAAACATAACCGTTGATTATTTTATAGCTTGCTCCTAGTTTTGATAAAGCTTTTAAGTGTATATCTATAGGTCTAACGCCGATACTACAACCTCCTGGAGTTGATACTTTTGCGTTTCCAAATCTTGCAAGCATAGGCCCTAAAACTAAAATACCTGCTCGCATAGTTTTGACCAAATTGTAAGACGCAAAAGTTTTAAGTTTTTTTTTATTTTTTATTATAACCAAATTTTTTTTTTTTGAATATTTTACAAATGAACCAATAGATTCTAATAATTTTATCATTGTCTCAATATCTTTTACATTTGGAAGATTTTTTAAGATAATTTTTCTATCTGACAAAATAGTTGCTGCTAAAATTGGTAATGCAGCATTCTTGGAGCCCGAAATACTAACCTTTCCTCTGAGCTTTTTTGCTCCAAAGATTTCTAATTTATCCATAACTAAACTTTTGGTAAAGTTACCCCTATCTGGCCCATATATTTTCCTTTTCTATCGGCATAAGTCACTTCGGGTATTTCGTTTCCTTTTAAGAAAATGAACTGCGCAACACCTTCATTTGCATAAATTTTGGCTGGCAGTGGAGTTGTATTTGAAAATTCAAGAGTAACATGACCTTCCCATTCAGGCTCTAAGGGTGTTACATTTACAATTATTCCACATCTAGCATAAGTAGATTTGCCTAGGCAAATTACTAAAACATCTTTTGGAATTTTAAAATATTCAACTGTACTTGCTAAAGCAAAAGAATTTGGTGGTATAATACATTCTGATCCTTTTTTTGAAACAAAACTTGTAGGTTTAAAATTTTTAGGATCAACTATCTCTGAATTAACATTTGTAAAAACCTTAAACTCAGAAGCAACCCTTGCATCATAACCATAACTAGAAGTGCCAAAAGATATTTTATTCCCTCTAATTTGCTCTTCTTCAAATGGTTTTATCATACCATGTTCCTTCACCATTTTTTTTATCCATTTATCAGATTGAACAGACATTAGTTTTTTTTGTTTTTTTGTTTTTTTTGAAAAATTTTTCTTTTTTTTAAATTTTTTTTTAATGCAATTTCTAATTTACTAATCTTAACTTTTTTACTCATTTATTTTTTATCTGGATTAGTAAGATGATCGAGTGTAATTACTTGATCTAAAGGAATAGTTTTATCCTCATTTTTATTTTTTACGAAACCAGCTTTGGCCTGTTTCTTGGCTCTTTTTTCAGCAAGTTTTTTCTCTCTCTTGGCTTGCTTCTCCATTGCCTTTGCCCCTCGTGTACTTTTATAATCGTAATGAATTCCCATAACATTTCCTTGCTAAGATATAGCCTTTTTTAAAAAAAAAAAATGGCAATAATTTGAAAATTCTTATTTTATACACTAAAGTTTAGATTAATATTGCCCCTATAGTTAAATGGTATAACGTGACCATGGTAAGGTTAAATTTCAAGTTCGATTCTTGGTGGGGGCACCAAAAAAATTAATTCTTATAAAATAATTTTCTTAGAAAAACTGTAATAATTATTAAACAGGCAAATACAATTAAAGGGATATATATATCTGGTGAAAAAATTAAATCTATAATTCTTGGTGGCTCAATATTTTGATCAATAATTTTTTCTAGTCCACTTCCTATTGAAACTACCAAAAATAGTTGTGGAATAATTCCTATAAATGTCGCCCAGAAAAAATTATACGTTTTTACATTAAACATACATGGCAATACACAACTTATTGCCCAGGGGATTCCACCACAAAATCTATAAATTAGTAAATAAGTAAATTCGGATTTTTTAAATTTGTTCTCTAAGTTTTGATATTTATTTAAAAATTTATCCTTTATAAGACTCTTTAAAAAATAATTAGCAAATAAATATAATCCTGTAGCTCCAATAGTTGTACCAAAAAGTAAAAATATTAATCCAAACCATTTACCAAATATAAATCCTGCAATAATAGCTATTGGTGATAAAAAGCCAGCTGCAAGGACCCAAACAATAACGAATAGAATAAATACAGAAGCTAGTAAAAATAAATTAGACTGTCTTAATTCAAAAAAATAATCTCTATTATTTTTAATAAAATCGTAGCTAGTAAGCTCACTTAAAGTGAATTTGCTGAAAATGAACCACAAAAATAATATAACTATTAATAAATAAGCAAGTCCCAAATATATTTTTATTTTATTATCTTTTTCCATATATTTATCTTCTAAAATTAACTGTACTTTATTACACTTATTTCTTATAACTACCGAAATTTTAAATACATTATATTAAGTTATTATGAAAAGAACATATCAACCAAGTAAATTAGTTAGAAAAAGAAGACATGGCTTTAGATCAAAAATGAAAAATAAAGGAGGAAGAAAGTTGTTGTCCAGAAGAAGAGCAAAAGGTAGAAAAAAACTTACAGTTTAATGAGTATAAAATTGTTGAGTCTTTCAAAAAACGAAGATTTTAAATCACTTCTGGGTGGAAAAAAAATATCAAATAAGTATCTAACTATTTTCTTCAATAAACTTTCTGGCAAAAGTAATAAAAAATTAAATATAAGCTTTGTAGCGCAAAAAAAACTAGGCAACGCTGTTAAAAGAAATAAAATAAAAAGAAGACTTAGAAATGTAATGAATCAAATAATAAAAATTTACAAAATAAATTTAAATTACTCTTATTTGCTTATTGCAAAAAAAGAAATTATAAACGCAAAGTTTTCTGATATTAAAGAAGCCATATTCAAAGATTGCAAAAAAATAAAATGACTAAAATCTTTTCAAAAATTTTAATTTTATTTATAAAATTTTACCAATTAATTTTATCACCTATATTGGGATCTAACTGTAGATACCTTCCTACTTGTTCTGAATATTTCATTGAGTGTTTAAAAGAATTTGGATTTTTTAAAGCTTGTCTATTAGGTATCAAAAGAATTTTATCATGCCACCCAATTAAAATATTAGGTGGAGGTGGTGGATTTGATCCAGTGAAAAAAAAGAGAAATTAAATGGACACAAAAAATGTAATTGCAGCAATATCACTTAGCGCAGCGGTAATTATTATTTATAGTCTTTTTTTTGCACCGAGCCCTCAAGAATTGCAAAAAGCTCAAGAGGAAAAAAAACAAATTATAGAAAGTAATGAAGCTCCAAGTTTAGAAGTTGAAGAAAAAGTATTAGAAATTTCTAGGTCTGAAGCTAAATCTCAAAATCAAAGAATAGAGTTTGAAAATATTAGCATAAAAGGATCAATTTCTTTAATGGGAAGTATAATTGATGACCTAACATTTAAGAAATACACCGAAACCTTGGAAGGAAATGACCAAGTAGTTTTATTGAATCCTAGAAATTTAAAAAATGGATATTATGTTGAAACTGGTTGGGCTACTAATAGTGAGAATATAGACGTGCCAAATAGTAAAACAGTTTGGAAATTAGTAGGAAATAATAAATTAACTCCAAATAATCCTATAAATCTTAGATGGGAAAATGATCAAGGAATAATATTTGAAAAAAAAATTAGTATAGATAATGAATATTTATTTACAGTTGATCAATCAATTAAAAATACAACGGAAAAAAAATATAATTTTTACCCTTATGGTCAAATTATAAGAAATACAGCGCCTGAAGTAACAAATTTTTATATTCTTCACGAAGGTCTTCTTGGAGTATTTGATGATCAGTTAATAGAGCAAGATTATGATGATATAGAAGACAAAAAATATTCAGTCAATGCAGGCAAGGGATGGTTGGGTATTACTGATAAATATTGGATTGCTAGCTTAATTCCAGAAAAAAATAGAGAATTTAAAGCAGATTTTGAATATAAGAAAAAATTTAAGGCTAATTTTATTGAAAGAAATCCTACTGCAGTCGGAGCAAATGAAACTAAATCAAATAATATAAAAATTATTATAGCAGCGAAAGAGGTTAGTGTTATCGATGGATATGCAGAAAAATTAGGAATAGATAAATTTGATTTAGCTATAGACTGGGGATGGTTTTATTTTATAGTTAAGCCATTATTCTTTGCTATAGATTATTTTTTCAAAATTTCTGGTAATTTTGGAATAGCAATCGTTTTAATTACATTTTGTATTAGATTGGCATTTTTTCCACTTGCAAATTACTCTTTTAGATCAATGGCAAAAATGAAAGTTCTTCAACCAGAAATGACTAGATTAAAAGAACTTCATAAAGAAGATAAGGTAAAGTTGCAGCAAGAAATGATGGCATTATATAAAAAAGAAAAAATTAATCCTCTTTCAGGTTGTTTGCCGATTTTAATTCAAATACCGTTCTTTTTCGCAATCTATAAGATGTTATTCGTAACTATAGAAATGAGACATCAGCCTTTTTTTGGATGGATACAAGATTTATCAGAGAGAGATCCTACTTCAATTTTTAATTTATTTGGGATAATACCTTGGGACCCACCATCATTTTTGTTAATCGGTGCTTGGCCTTGTTTAATGGGAGTTTCAATGTATTTACAACAAAAACTTAACCCTACTCCTCCTGACCCAATACAAGCAAAAATATTTATGTTCTTTCCGCTTTTTTTAACTGTAATATTGGCGCCTTTCCCATCAGGTCTTGTAATTTATTGGACAGTCAACAACGTTTTAACAATGGCACAACAGTATGTTATTATGAAAAGAACAGCTGTTAAAACAATTCAATAAATGGATTTAAAAAAAATTTTACCTACTAATGGTCCATCTATCGATGAGGTTAAAAAATATATTGAAAAGTATTTAGAAGAAATAATTGTAATTAAATGTGGTGGATCAGTACTACTTGATAAGAATTTATTTAGACAATTCATTGAAGACGTTTCAATAATATATAAGTTGGGATTATCAGTAATAGTTGTTCATGGTGGTGGAAAAAATATAAAAAAAAAACTTGATGAATTAAATATAGAGTCAAAGTTTATTGATGGTTTGAGAATTACTGACGATATAACTATTAAAGTTGTCGAAGAAGCGCTTTTGGAATTAAATTCAGAAATTATAAATAATTTAAAAAATTTTCAAACAAATGCAGAATCTGTAGCACCTCATAATAAAGATATAATTAAAATTAAACCAGAAAAAAAGGAACTTGGTTTTGTTGGTTCACCAAAAGAAATAGATTCGAAAGCAATTTTAAAAATTATAAAAGAAAAAAAAATTCCAATAGTAGTACCTATGGGTACCGGTGATGATAAAAAAACCTATAATATAAATGCTGATATTGCTGCTGGCTCAGTTGCAAAAGAACTAAACTCAAGAAGATTATTGCTAATGACTGATGTAGAGGGTGTTCTTGATAAAAATAAAAAAATAATTCCAGAGATTAATTCTTTAATTGCAGAAAAAATGCTTAAAGATGGAGATATTTCAGGTGGGATGATTCCAAAAATCAATACCTGTCTTGATGCTGTAAATAATGGAGTGATAGGTGTAGTTATAGTTGATGGAAGAAAACCTCATTCAATATTGTTTGAGTTATTTTCTGACAAAGGTGCTGGAACTTTAATTAGAAAATGAAGGATTTAAAAAAAGTAAAATATTTAATTTTGGATATGGATGGATGTGTTTATCATCCAAAATATTTAAAAACTTTATTTGGCCAAGTATCAGCCAGAATGACAGAATTTATCTCAATTAAACTTGGTATAGATAAAATTAAGGCAAAAGAAATTCAAGCATATTATTTTTATAAATACGATACTTCTTTAAATGGATTAATGAAAAATTATCCAGATTTGATAGATGCTAAAGAGTTTCTTAAGTATGTACACAATATCAATTATGATTGTCTTGAAAAAGATATGGAATTGAGGGAAGAGCTATTAAAATTAGATGTAAAAATGTATTGCGCAACTAATGGCAGCAAAGAACATGCAATTAATTGTATGAAAAAAATAGGTATTGATAAATTATTTGAAGGAAAAATAATGGATATTGTTGATTTTCAATTTAAACCAAAGCCTAACCCTGAATCACTTAAATTAATGTGTGACAAGTTTAAAATCCCTAATAGTGAGGAAACTGTTTATATTGAAGATATTGCTAAAAACCTATCATCAGATACAGCAAAACACATGACAAAAGTTTGGTTTATTAATGATCAACCAATTAATGACGCAGAAAAATATAAAGATGTGATTGATTATAAAATTGATAATCTTGCTTTATTTTTAAAAAAAATAAGGTTATTAAAAGAGAAATAATATTATGAGTGATATAGAAAAAATTATAAATGATGCTTGGAAAAATAAAGATCAAATAAACCCTAATTCTGATAAAAAGATTAAAGATACTATTAATCAAATCATTGAAGATTTAGACAGTGGAAAAGTTAGAGTTGCAGAAAAGATTAATGGAGAATGGATAACCCATCAACATCTTAAAAAAGCAATCATGTTAAGTTTTAGAATTTATCCGATGGAGAATTTAAATGGTCCCTATAGTAGCTGGTATGATAAAGCTCACTTACTTAAAGGTAAAACAGCCGGATGGACAAAAGAAGATCATGAAAAAGCAGGCTTTAGAATGGTTCCAAATTCGCCTGTAAGAAAAGGATCTTTTGTTGGCAAAAATGCAGTCCTAATGCCGTGCTATGTTAATATCGGCGCATACATTGATGAAGGTACAATGATTGACACTTTTGCTAGAGCAGGCAGTTGTAGTCAAATTGGAAAAAATTGTCATATATCTGCTGCAAGTGGAGTTGGAGGAGTATTAGAGCCAGCACAAGCATTACCTACAATTATTGAAGATAATGTTTTTTTAGGAGCAATGTCAGAGGTTGTAGAAGGTGTAATTGTAGGAGAAGGATCTGTAATAAGTATGGGAATGTATATTGGCCAATCAACAAAAATTGTAAATAGAAAAACAGGTGAGATTACGTATGGAAAAATACCTCCATACTCAGTTGTGGTACCTGGATCTTTACCTGACAAAAATAATCCTTCGGCACCTTCCTTATATTGTGCAGTTATTATTAAACAGGTTGATGAAAAAACAAGGTCTAAAACATCTATTAATGACCTTTTAAGAGATTAATAATGAAAATTTTTAATGAGATAAAGTTAGCTCAAGAGCTAATAAGATTTCCAACAGTTAAAACAGAAGATAAGGGTATAATGAAATTTTTATCAAGAAAGCTTTCCTCAATTGGTTTTAGATGTAAAATTATTAAATCAAAAGGAATAGGACAAAAGCCTGCTTTAAATTTATACGCAAAATACGGTAACTCAAAACAACATATAAATTTTTTAGGACATACTGATGTAGTTGCAAACCTTAATAATTGGAAAATTCCGCCATTTAAAGGTGTTGTAAGTAAAGGATATTTAAATGGTAGAGGATCTCAAGATATGAAAGGTGGGATAGCTTGCTTTATAAGTGCAATTAGCAAATTTATTAAAAATAAAAAATTTAAAGGTTCAATTTCAATTATTATTGCTGCAGACGAGGAGACAACTGGGTTTGGAACACCAGCAGTTATTAAATATCTTAAAAAAAGAAGAGAGAAAATTGATTTTTCAATTGTTGCCGAACCATCTTCAAATAAATCAGTTGGGGATGAAATAAGAATTGGAAGACGTGGTTCTATGAATGGAATTATAACTGTAAATGGAAAAAGTGGTCACTCAGCGTTTGCTGGGTCTTATATCAATCCATGTACAGCCTTAGCTAAAATAATATCAAAATTAAAAAGTACATCTCTAGACAAAGGCACTAAATTCATGCCTCCATCTAGCTTGGAATTTACGAAAATGAACGTAGATAATTTATCCGAAAATGTAGTACCTCAATCAGCTAATGCAAAATTTAATGTTAGATTTAACTCTAAGCATAAATCAACTTCTCTAAAGAAAAAACTAAGTAAAATGATAAATATGGTTGCAAAAAAAGAAAAATGTAAAACTAAAATAGAATATAAAGTGAGTGGTGAAGCTTTTTATACCAAACCTAATAAAGAAATTTATATGGTTAAAAAAATTGTTAAAAAAGTTACAGGTAATTCTGCAAAATTAAATTGTAGGGGCGGTACAAGTGATAGTAGATTTTTAGGTTCGATCCCAAGATTAGAGTTAGGATTAAGAAACACCACTATTCACATGGTAGATGAGAGGTCACCGATTTCAGATTTGAAAAAATTGACTAAAATATATTATAATATTTTAGAAAATTATTTTTAATGAAAACGGCAATTATAACTTCAGATACATCAACAAATCATCTGACAGGAGATGGTCATCCAGAACAGCCTAAGAGAGTAATAGCTATTACTGAAAAATTAAAAAAAAATAAAAATTTAATATGGGATAAACCACATACTTTTGACCATAATATTTTGAAAAAAACTCATGATGAAAATTATATTAACATGGTTCAAAAAAGTTTTCCAAATGAGGGAATTAAGTTTTTAGATGGAGATACAATAATATCCCCTGGAAGTGAAGATGCTACAATTGATGCAGTAGGCTCTGTAATAAAGGCTATTGATGGTGTTGAACAAAAAAAATTTAAAAATGCTTTTTGTCCTGTAAGACCTCCTGGGCACCATAGTGAAAAAGGTAAAGCTATGGGTTTCTGTATCTACAATAATTGTGCTGTAGGTGCACATTATCTGATTGAAAAATTTAAATATAAAAGAGTTGCAATTTGGGATCCAGACGTACACCAAGGAAATGGCCATCAAAATATTTTTTGGGATAACGAAAATGTTTTATATTTATCAACACATCAATATCCTTTTTATCCGGGTACTGGTAGTGAAAGTGAAAGAGGAAATCACAATAATATTTTTAACGTGCCTCTTCCAGCAGGAACAACAACAGAGGAATATCTAAATGCACATAATAGAGTTTTGGATAGATTGATTGAATTTAAACCAGAATTTTTACTTATTAGTATGGGTTTTGATATGCATAAAAATGATCCGCTGGCTCAGTTTGAGCTAAAATCTGAGGATTTTTATGAGATTACAAGAAGAACTTTAGAGGCTACAAAAAAATTTACAAATGGAAAAGTAGTATCAGTTTTAGAGGGTGGATATGATCTTAATGCCTTGGCTGAAAGTGCAAACGAACATGTTAACGCACTATTAGAATTTAATTGAAAACAATAAATCTTTGGTTAAATAAACTCTCGTGAAGCTTTATAAAATTAAAAAATCTAACATTGATAAAAATGGGCGTGGTCTTTACGCTACTAAAAATATTAAGGCAGGAACTAAAATTATAGAATATGTAGGAAATATAATAACAAAAAAACAAACTAAAGATTCTGATAAATTTGATAATTCAAAACCAATTTATTTATTTAATTTAAATAAAAGATATGACTTGGATGGACTAGTTTCTTGGAATCCAGCACGTTTAATCAATCATAGTTGCTCTAATAACGCTGACTATGAAGGAACGGGTTTAAAAATTTGGGTTGTAGCAAATCAAGAAATAAAAAAGGGCGAAGAAATAACCTGTGACTATGGTTTTGGTTATGACTCTGATTACAGACAGTTTCCTTGTAGGTGTAAATCTATTAATTGTTGTGGCTACATAGTTAGAACTGAAAGTCGCTGGAGAATTAACAAAAGATTTAAAATATCAAATAGAACTAATAAATAACTTTATCCAAATATAGTCCATGAGCTGGTGCTGGGGGTGCACAATTTTTTCTTTTTTTTGATTTTAAAACATTTACAAATTTTTTAATATTCCATTTCTTTTCTCCTAAATATTTTAAACATCCAACCATTGATCTAACTTGATTTCTTAAAAAAGATTTTGATCTAAATTCAATTTCAATTCTAGTATTTGTATTTTTTATAGTTATTTTATTAATTTTTTTTATAGGACTTTTAGCGTAGCAATTTGTTGCTCTCATTGTACTAAAGTCATGTGTGCCTCTTAATTTTTTAGCCCCTTCTTTTAATAATTTAACATCTAGTTTCTTTCTTATATGCCATGCTCTTTCATTTTCTATAACAGGTGTAGCTAAACGGTTAATAATAAAATACTTATATACTCTTTCTTTTGCAGAATACCTTGCATGAAAATTTTTATTTCTTTTAATAATATTAATTATAGAAATTTTTTTTGGATTTAGAAAAAAATTTAGAGATTTAATCATTTTATCTATATTTTGAATTTTATTTTCAACGTCAAAATGAGCTGATTGTCCGTTTGCGTGTACTTCACGATCTGTTCGACCTGCAGAAAATAAAATAATTTTTTGTTTCAATAATTTTGACAAGGTTAATTGGATTATTTTTTGAACAGACTTTCCTTTTTTTTGTACTTGCCATCCTATGAAAGGGGTTCCGACATATTCAATTAAAATCTGATATCTATACATTAAGCAACATTGAAGCCTTTTTTTATTTGAGTACCAAGTAAAAATTCATTTATTTGTTGAACTCTTTTACCTTCTCTCTGAATACTTAATACTTTTATTGATCCTGCTCCACAGCACACCTCAAAATTTTCACTTACTATATCCCCAGGTTTTCCTGTTGTGCTAGACTTATCCGCTTTTAATATTTTATATCTTTCTCCATTAAATGAGAAAAAAGCACCTGGATACGGATAAAGTCCATTTATTTTGCCAATTATCTTATCTGCGTTTTCATTCCAATCAATTTTTCCTTCTTGTTTCTGAATTTTTTTTGCATAGGTTGCTTTTGAATGATCTTGATCTTTAAATTCCACATTACCATCAAAAATATTATCTAAAATATATAAAATTTTTTCTGAAGCTATTAGTGATAATTTTTCAGACAATTCTTCTGCATTCATTTTTTCTGAAATTTTTAATGAGTATTGATTACAAACTGGTCCCTCATCTAAATTTTCATTTATTTTCATTATGCTAATTCCTGATTCTTTATCTCTATTCATTATTGATCTTTGTATAGGAGCTGCGCCTCTCAATTTTGGAAGTAAAGAAGCATGAATATTTAAAAATCCATATTTGGGAATATTTAAAAAATTTTTGGGAATCATTTGACCAAATGAAACCACCAAAATAATGTCTGGTTTTAATTCATTCAGAAATAACTCTTCTTCATTATTATTTTTTAAAGATTGGGGAG
>CACKXX010000026.1 GCA_902604265.1 uncultured Pelagibacteraceae bacterium
AAAATTCTTTAATTTCTATTGAACTTAAATTTTTTGTTTGGTTAAAATAATTTTGAGTAGATTTTAACGACTTAGCTTTTTTATTAAAAGTTTTATTATTATTTTTGTTTGAGTTAGGTGTAAGTAAATTTATTTTATCTAAAAAAAACTCTAAAACGTATTTTTTTATCAAATCATCCTTAATAGAATAGGCTACTGATCTTATTTTTTTTTCAAATATTGCTAGAGATGAAGGGTCATTTTTGGTTTCGCTTTTATAATGATTAAATATAAAATTATGAACTGAGATTTTTTCTTCTTTAGTAAATTTAATAAAAAAATCTTTTCCATTTTTATTTATAAAACTATCTGGGTCTTCTTTATTGGGTAAAAATAAAAAAGAAATTTGCTTTTCAGGTTTTAATTCTTTTATTAAATTTTCTGCAGCTCTTAAAGCTGCTTTATAACCACTTTCGTCTCCATCAAAACAAATTATTAGATCATCATAAAATTGATTTAAAATTGATACCTGTCTATCAGTAAGCGAAGTTCCAAGATTAGCAACTACGTTTTCTATTCCCTTGCTTCTTAAACCAACCACATCCATATATCCTTCAACCAAATAAACATGTTCAATTTTATTTGATAATTTTCTTGCGTAATCTAAATTATATAAATTAGATCCTTTTTTAAAAAAAGGTGTTTCCGGTGAATTAATATATTTTGCAAAATAATTATTTTCTTTAATTGTTCTTCCACCTAAAGCTATTGGTTGACCAGTAATACTGTTAATTGGAAAAATTAACCTATCTCTAAATCTTTCTATATATATTTTTTTTTTATCATCAAAATAAAATAACCCTGTGTCTATTATATTTTTTTCAGTAAACTTTGATTTAATTTTTTCATAAAAACTTGCATTGAAAGGAACAAAGCCAATTTTAAAATTTAACACATCTTCTTTGGTTAATTTTCTTTTTTTTAAATATTCTCTTACAAAATTTAAATCTTGGTTTTTTAAAAGTTCATTGTGATAAAACTCTACATAAATTTTGAAAATCTCAGAATATTCTTTCCACTGCTTTTCTCTTTCTTCATCTTTTTTTGAAAATGTGTATGGCTGCATACCTGCCAAATTTGCTAAATGCTTGACAGCTTCTCCAAATTTTAAATTTTGAGTTTGCATAATAAAATCAAAAATATTTCCATGCTCTGCCGTGCTGAAACAATGATAAAAACCTTTTTCATCATTTACGGTAAACGATGGAGTTTTTTCAGTTTTAAAAGGAGAAAGTCCTACAAATTCTTTTCCTCTTTTTTTTAAATTAACTGTTTTTGAAACAACAGTTGAAACTTTTAATCTAGTTTTGATTTCGTCTAAATATTCTTTTGGATATTTCATAAATTAATATTACTTTCCCAATATCTCCTTTAGTAGCGATCCTGCTTTGGAAAAATCTAAAATATCTGAGTAATTTTTTTTTAGCTCTCCCATTACTTTTCCCATATCTTTTATGGAACTAGCTCCAAGTTTTTGTGCCACTTCAGAACATATCTTCTTTGTTTCTTCCTCGCTCAGTTGTTTGGGCAAATAGTCAGACAATATTTTATGTTCACTTTCTTCTATTTTTAATAAATCTTCTCTGTTATTTTTTTTATAAACATCAATTGATTCGGCTCTTTGTTTGATCATTTTTTTTAAAAGTTTCTTAATATCATCGTCGTCAGTGTCTTTCTTATTTGGGCCAGATCTATTAGAGATATCGAGGTCTTTTATTGCTGATAAAATTAACCTATAAGTTGATATTCTTGATTTATCTTTAGCTTTTAAAGCTTCATTATAATCCAAGTTAATTTTATTTTTGAGGTCCATGAGTTTTATCCACTGTATAGAAAAAATTGTTCAAAAGAACAAATTGTATTTTAAAAAAAATATATTAGATCTGTTGCGAAAAAATAGGTTTTATTGTATTAACCTTTAACTCATGAGTTGTAATTGAACAAAAAGCAAAAAGTAAACTCAAAAAAATTTTCACATTTATCATCAGGCGTTTTAGTTCTCGAAAATAAAACAATATTTAAAGGTATTGGAATTGGGTATCAAGGAACAGCCACAGGAGAAATTTGCTTTAATACTTCTTTAACAGGTTACCAAGAAATTATGTCTGATCCTTCATATGCTGGGCAAATTATTAATTTTACCTTCCCTCACATTGGAAATGTTGGTACCAATAAAGAAGATCATGAGTCAGATAAAATTTGGACAAAAGGAGTTATTTTTAATACAGAAATAACTAGTCCATCAAATTACAGATCCCTAAAAAAACTGGATAATTGGCTTAAAAAAAATAAAATTATAGGCATAACAGGGTTGGACACTAGAAGTTTAACCAATTTTATTAGAGACAAAGGGGCACCCAAAGGTACAATTTCTAATAATAATAAAGGTAGTTTTAATCTCAAAAAATTAACTAATAGCTCTATAAAATGGCCTGGATTAAATGGTCTTGATTTAGCAAAAATAGTTACAACTAAAAAAAAATATATATGGAAAGGTTTTAAAACTTGGAAAAAAGGTAAAGGTTTTGAAAAAAATAAAAAGAAAAAATATAAAATTATCGCAATCGATTATGGAATTAAAAAAAATATATTAAGATATTTTTCTAATTTTAATTGTGAAGTAACTGTTGTTCCTTGTAAACTAGAAGCTGAAGAAATTATTAAATTGAAACCTGATGGAATCTTTTTATCAAATGGTCCTGGTGATCCTGCTGCAACAGGTAAATATGCAATAAATATAATTCAAAAATTAATTAAAACGAATATTCCAATATTTGGAATATGTCTTGGACATCAATTGTTAGCTTTGGCACTTAAAGCAAAAACAAAAAAAATGAAATTGGGTCACAGAGGTGCAAATCATCCAGTGAAAAATTTAATTAATAGTAAAGTTGAAATAACAAGTCAAAATCACGGATTTGAAGTAGTTAAAGAAAGCTTGCCAAAAAATGTTGAGATGACTCACAAATCTTTATTTGATAATTCTGTAGAAGGAATAAAATTAAAAAATAAACCTGTTTTTTCTGTTCAATATCACCCAGAATCAAATCCAGGTCCGCAAGATAGCCATTATTTATTTAATCAATTTATTAATGAAGTAAAAAAAAATGCCAAAAAGAAAAGATATTAAAAAAGTTTTAGTGGTAGGAGCCGGACCAATAATTATTGGTCAAGCCTGTGAATTTGATTACTCTGGTACTCAAGCATGCAAAGCGTTAAAAGATGAAGGTTATAAAGTTATATTAATTAACTCAAATCCTGCAACAATTATGACTGATCCTGGTGTTGCAGACAAAACTTACGTTGAACCAATAACAATAGATATTTTAGAAAAAATTTTAATAAAAGAAAAACCTGATGCAATTTTACCAACTATGGGTGGGCAAACTGCACTAAATTTAGCTATCAAAGCAGAAAAAATCGGGTTACTCAAAAAATATAAAATTGAACTAATTGGCGCAAATTCAAAAGCTATTTCTAATGCTGAGGATAGAAAAAAATTTAGAAAAAATATGAGCGATATTGGATTAAATCTTCCAAAGTCAGAAATCGTTAACAATATTAAACAAATTAAGAAATCTTTAAGCAAAGTTGGATTGCCAGCAATAATCAGGCCTGCATTTACTCTTGGTGGGCTTGGAAGTGGTATAGCCAAAACTAAAAAAGATTTTTTTAAACGTGTTAAGGAAGGTCTTGATGCATCTCCAGTAAATCAAGTTCTGGTAGAAGAGTGTTTGGAAGGTTGGAAAGAATTTGAAATGGAAGTTGTTAGAGACAGAAAAGATAACTGCATCATAATATGCTCTATAGAAAATTTAGACCCAATGGGAATTCACACGGGGGACTCTATTACAATTGCGCCAGCTTTAACTCTTACAGACAAAGAATATCAGGTCATGCGAAATGCTTCCATTGCATGCTTAAGAAAAATTGGAGTAGAAACGGGAGGTTCAAACGTTCAGTTCGCCATTAATCCAAAAAATGGACGAATGGTAATTATAGAAATGAATCCTAGAGTTTCTAGATCTTCAGCGCTTGCATCAAAAGCAACTGGTTTTCCAATAGCAAAAGTGGCAGCAAAACTAGCCATTGGTTACACTCTTGATGAATTAAGAAATGAGATTACCAAAGTAACTCCTGCATCTTTTGAGCCAACTATAGACTATGTGGTTACAAAAATTCCTAGATTTACTTTTGAAAAATTCTCTAGTTCGCCTGCAATATTAGGAACTTCAATGAAATCAGTTGGTGAGGCAATGGCGATTGGTAGAAACTTTAAAGAATCTCTTCAAAAAGCATTAATATCTTTGGAGATTGGTTTTTCAGGTTTGGATAGAATTTTTGATTTAAATAGGAGTGATATTGAAAAAAAACTTAAGATCAATATTCCAAACAAAATTTTATTAATTGCAGAAGCAATACGAAAAAAAATTAATTTAAAAAAAATACACAAATTATCAAAAGTAGATCCTTGGTTCTTAGAACAAATTAAAGGGATTGTAGATGAAGAAAATAAAATCTCTAAAAAAGGCCTACCTAAAAACTTTAACGAATTTAATAGAATTAAATCAATAGGATTCTCTGATAAAAAGTTATCTCAACTAACTAAATTAAATGAGAAAATTGTTAGAAGAAAAAGGATTGCTTTAAAAGTTTTGCCTGTGTTTAAAAAAGTGGACACATGTGCTGCTGAATTTAAATCTTTCACTCCTTATATGTACTCAACATATCAAAGAAATTTTTCATTAAATACAGAATGTGAGTCCAATCCTTCTAGAAAAAATAAAATTATTATTCTAGGTGGTGGGCCAAATAGAATAGGCCAAGGAATTGAATTTGATTACTGCTGTTGTCAAGCAAGTTACTCTTTAAAAGAAGCTGGATTCGAAACAATAATGATAAACTGCAACCCAGAAACTGTTTCAACTGATTATGATACAAGTGACAGATTATATTTTGAGCCTTTAATCGAGGAGTATGTACACAACATAATTTTAAAAGAAAAATCAAAAGGAAATTTGATAGGAATAATTGCACAATTCGGTGGTCAAACTCCAATTAAATTGGCAAAATTTCTTCATGATAACTCTTTACCAATTATAGGCACTCAATATTCATCAATTGATTTAGCTGAAGACAGAGACAGATTTAGAAAACTTTTAATTAAACTAAAATTAAAACAAGCAGATAGTGGAATAGCCAAAACATACGATGAGGCTATAAAAATAGCATCTGATATTGGCTTACCGCTTGTTGTACGACCTTCCTATGTATTAGGAGGTAGAGCTATGGAAATAGTACATGAAAAACACCAACTAAAAGATTTTGTTCAAGAAGCATTTAAAGCTGCAGAAAATAATCCAATTTTAATTGATAGGTTTATTAATAATGCAATGGAAGTAGATGTTGATGCAATATCTGATGGTAAAGATGTTTTTGTTGCGGGAGTTATGCAACATATTGAAGAAGCTGGAATTCATTCTGGAGATTCTGCGTGCTGCATACCGCCAGTGGCCATTAAAAAAGAACTAATTGATGAAATTAACAATCAAACAAAAAAATTAGCATTAGCTTTAAAAGTAAAAGGTTTTATGAACGTTCAGTTTGCAATTAAAAACGATGAAATTTATATAATTGAAGTTAATCCAAGAGCAAGCAGAACTGTACCTTTTGTTTCTAAAGCTAAAGGAATTCCTTTGGCTAAAATTGCTTCAAGAATAATGGCAGGAGAAAAACTAAAAAAATTTAATTTAAAAAATAAAAATAAAAATATGTTTGCAGTTAAAGAAGCTGTTTTCCCATTTAATAAATTTCCAAATGTTGATGTTTTGTTAGGCCCCGAAATGAAATCAACGGGAGAAGTAATGGGAATAGATAAAGATTTTGGTCTAGCGTATGCCAAAAGTCAAATGGCTTCTCAAAATTCCTTACCAACTAAGGGAATGGCATTTATTTCTCTAAAAGACAGACATAAAAATGAAGGAGTAGAATTGGCAAAGCAATTAGTAAAGTTAGGTTTTAAATTATGTGGAACCGAAGGAACTGCAAATAGAATTATTAAAAATGGTATTAAGTGTAAAAAAATAAATAAGGTTAGTGGAGGTTCTCCACACATAATTGATGTATTAAATTCAAAAAAAATTGCATTAGTTATTAATACTGGGGGTGGAAAACGTGCATACCGTATTCAAGACTCTACGTCCTTAAGAAGATCAACTTTAATAAATAAAGTTCCGTATTGTACAAATATGTCAACTGCTTATGCTTTTTTAGAAGCTATTAAATCATTGAAAACAAAAAAAATAGAGGTCAAATCTTTACAAGAAATTTAGTCTTCGACTTTCCAATCAGTTTTAAATGTAACATAATTTACTTGTAGGCAACGTCTTTCTTTAACAATTTCTTTTTTTTCCATTCCATGCCAAGTATTTGGACCGCTTGAAAAAAAATATCCATAATTGTCTCTATAAGGAAGCGTTTTTATTTTTTTTATATTACTGTCATAAAAATCTGTACCAAGGTCCTCGCTTTCATTATATTTATTTACAAATAATAAGCACGACATGATTTTTTCTTTAATATCACAATGAGGCTTAAGCCAAAAACCTTTTCTATCACAAATAACTTCTACTCTGACATAAGAATTGGATAAATCTTTTTCTATTAACTCAGAAACTTTATTGGCTGTTTCTTTGCTCTGAAGTTCATTTATAAATTTTGTTAAGTGGGGAAACTTATTTGAATTTTCTTTTGTTACAAAACATCTGTATTTTAATGCTTTGCCTCCATCTGCGATTCCTGTTCGGTATTCTGGGGTTCCTCCATCTATCGCTCTTGTACCATCATATTTTAAATTGTGTTCCACTGGATTGGCAATATCTGCATTGATAATTTCATTGATTTGCTCTTCAGTTAAAGGTTTATTTAATTCCCAATGATCAAATGGATCCTTAAATTTTTTTGAATTATTAATAATTGAATTTAAAAATGACATTATGATAATTTCTCTTTTATTAGTCTAGCTATTCTATTTGTTTCATCCAATTTTTCATAGCTCCAAGTGTCAATTTCATCTTCTAATTTTCTAATTATATTCATGCTTTCTAATAGATTTCTAAATTTTTGAAATCTTTTATCACTTCTGGTCGCTGGAATCATTGCGACATAAATAGGTTTTTCTGTAAGAGCCGCCTCTGAAATCATAGAACTTGAATCACAAGTGACAATTATATATTTGGCCAATGATAAACTTGATAAATAAGCCTGTTTATCAACAGTATCTATTATTAAACTATTTTTACCAAAATATTCTTTTGCAAATTGAATAATATTTTCAGGTGTGCGATTTGATGGAATTAAGATTAATTGTAAATTTTTTTCAAGAATTTGTTTATTAATTTTTGAAAAAATTTCACTAATATGTTCTTTGCTGTAATTATAATATTTTGTTGGTCCTCCTAAAATCAAAGTTATAACATCTTTTCCTTTTTCAATTTTGTTTACTAAATAATCTTTCGCATTATTGATTTCATCTATTGTAAGATAATGTATTGCACCCTTTGAAATTAAAACATTTGGTCCATCTACGCTATCGTGATCTGGAACCACTACAAAATCAAAATTTTGCAATGATACTTTGGGATTTTGGATATGAATATTTATAACTTTTTTATTACAATTTTTTTTTAATACAATCGATGGAATAACGCTTTTTCTTCCACAAGAAATTATAACATCATAGTCTTTGCCTATTCGATTTTTAAATATAAATTTTTTTGATGGAGTGAGTGAAGGTGGAACTAAATTCCAAGGAGTGTTCAATTCAATTTTCTCGTGAAAATAATCCAAATCAAGTGCCTTAGCTAAGCCCTCAACTTGACTTATCATTCCATGCAAACCTTCTGTTAATAATAAACCTTTTAATTTACTCATTAATTACTATATAGACATCGTATGACCCAAAATCCAACTAAACATACAAAAGTGTTAATAATTGGATCCGGACCAGCTGGATACACGGCTGCTGTTTATGCAGCAAGAGCGATGCTAAAACCTATTATGGTTTCTGGGATGGAGCCTGGAGGACAATTAACTACCACAACTGATGTAGAAAATTATCCTGGTTTTGCTGAAGTAATTCAAGGACCCTGGTTAATGGAACAAATGCGAGACCAGGCCAAGGCTGTAGGTACAGAAATGATTGAAGATCATATTTCGTCTGTAAATTTAAAATCTAAACCGTTTGAGGCTATTGGAGATGGGGGTCAAAAATATACTGCCGATTCAATTATTATTTCTACAGGAGCTCAAGCAAGATGGTTAAATATTGAATCTGAGCAAAAATTTAGAGGATTTGGTGTATCAGCTTGTGCAACATGTGATGGATTTTTCTTTAAAGATAAAACAGTTGCAGTTGTAGGTGGTGGAAATGCTGCAGTTGAAGAAGCAATGTTTCTTACAAAATTTGCATCAAAAGTACAATTAATTCATAGAAGAGATTCTTTAAGAGCTGAAAAAATGCTTCAAAGTAAATTAATGGCAAATAAAAAAATTGAAATTATTTGGGATAGTGTTGTTGAAGAGGTTGTTGGAGATAATGATCCTAAAAATGTTAAAGGGCTAAAAATTAAAAATATAAAAACAAATAAAATTGATGAATTAAAAATTGATGGATTATTTATCGCAATTGGACATGATCCAGCAACCCAACTATTTAAAGATCAACTAGATATGGATAAAGAAGGCTATTTAACAACAAAACCAGATTCAACAGAGACAAATATACCAGGTGTTTTTGCTGCTGGAGATGTTAAAGATAAAATATTTAGACAAGCTGTAACTGCTGCAGGAATGGGTTGTATGGCTGCTCTTGAAGCTGAAAAATTTTTATCTAAGTAAAAATTATGTGCCCTGTATGCTGGATTAGTGGATTTATAGCTGCCTTATTAGGAGGATCATTTATAGCTGTTGTAAATCACCCAATATCTTGGATTTTAAGTATAATTTTAATTTCTTATGCTGTTTTTAAATTTTATGAAGCAAAGAAAAGAGGAAAAAAAATGAGTGAAGAAACAAAAGATAGAAATAAAAAAACAATATTCAGATTTATTCAAGGTGTAGTTGTTGGTTCAATTGTTACTATAATTGTTTTTTATAGTTTAACTTATAAAGAACATGAAAGAATGCATAATCTTTTAGAAAAACATGGCATTGAAAAGCACGAACATTAGTTAAAGTAAACTTTCACAAAAAGATTTTATTCTTTCCATAGCTTTTTTTAAATTTTTCATTGAGGTTGCATAAGAAATTCTAAAGTAACCTTCCAATCCAAAAGCTGAACCTTGCACTACAGCTACATTTGCTTTTTCAAGTAACTTTTGAACAAAATCTGTATCTTTTTTTAATTTAGTTTTTTTATTCAAAAGACCTTTGCAGCTTGGAAAAACATAAAATGCTCCATTAGGTGTTAAACAATTAATTCCTTTAATTTTGTTTAAGCTTTTAACAACAAAATCTCTTCTTTTTTTAAATTCTTTAGATCTTGTTTTTATAAATTTTTGAGTCCCGTTTAAAGCTTCAACCGCAGCAGCTTGACTTACAGAAGAAGGGTTTGACGTTGATTGAGATTGAACTTTACGAATAGCCTTAATTACTTCTTTTGGTCCCCCCGCATAACCTATTCTCCACCCAGTCATGGCATAAGATTTACTTACACCATTCATGGTAAGAGTCCTATTTTTCAAACTAGATATTTGAGCAATAGTGAAAAACTTGGCTTTGTCGTATGTGATATGCTCATAAATATCATCACTTAAAATTTGAATTTTTTTATATTTAATTAATACTTGAGATAATTTTTTTATCTCAGCTTTTGTGTAACTTGCTCCAGTGGGATTTGATGGTGAATTTAATATTAACCACTTTGTTTTTTTAGAAATTGCTTTCCTTAATTTTGTTGGTGTTAATTTAAAATTATCTTTCTCATTACATTTTACAATTTTTGGTTTTCCACCTGCTAGCAAGACCATATCAGGATAGGAAACCCAAAAAGGTGCTGGAATAATTACTTCGTCGCCTCTGTTTAAGGTCGCCATGAATGCATTATAAAGAACTTGTTTGCCGCCAGTTCCTACAGTTATTTCTTCATTTGAGTAATTCAAATTATTTTCTTTTTTAAATTTTTTAATTATTGCTTTTTTTAAAGCTGGAGTTCCATCAACTGCTGTATATTTTGTGTCACCGCCTCTGATGGCTTTTATAGCTGCATTCTTGATATTATTTGGTGTATCAAAATCTGGCTCACCAGCACCTAACCCTATCACGTCTTTTCCAGCTGCTTTTAATTCTCTGGCTTTTTGAGTAACGGCAATAGTAGGTGATGGTTTAATCTTTTTTAAACTATCTGATATTATGCTCATTGAAATATAAAATTATTCTAATACGTTGTTTAATATATGGAAAATACTTATCAAGATTTAATTACAGATATTCAGAGTAAAAATCCAAAAATTAGTGGAAAACTCGAAGGTGGTAAAAAATTCAAAATTAAATCAGATTTTAAACCTGCTGGAGACCAACCAGAAGCTATAAAAAAATTGGTCCAAAGCGCCAATAAAGGAGAATTCAATCAAGTTCTTCTTGGAGTAACAGGATCAGGAAAAACCTTTACTATGGCCAAGGTGATTGAAGCAACAAACAGACCGGCATTAATTTTGGCTCCAAATAAAACACTTGCAGCTCAGCTTTATGGTGAAATGAAGGGTTTCTTTCCAGACAATGCGGTTGAATATTTTGTCTCTTATTACGATTATTATACGCCTGAAGCTTACGTTCCGAGATCAGACACTTATATCGAAAAAGAAGCTTCAATTAATGAACAAATAGATAGAATGAGACACTCGGCTACAAGATCTCTTTTAGAAAGAGATGATGTTTTAATCGTTGCCAGTGTATCTTGTATTTATGGTCTTGGATCAGTCGAAGCATATAGCAAGATGACTTTAACGTTACAAAAAAACTATGATTATAACAGAGAACAAATAATAAAATCCTTAGTCGCCCTTCAATATAAAAGAAATGATCAAAATTTTTATAGAGGGACTTTTAGAGCCAGAGGTGAATATCTTGAGGTTTTTCCTTCACATCTTGAAGATAGGGCTTGGCGGTTAAGTTTGTTTGGTGACAAATTAGAAAAAATTGAAGAATTTGATCCATTAACCGGTGACCAAGTTAGAGAATTAAATTTAATTAAAATTTATGCAAATAGCCAT
>CACKXX010000027.1 GCA_902604265.1 uncultured Pelagibacteraceae bacterium
TTTATCTATCTCATTCTTTAGTAGTGTTTTGTAATATGACAATTCTTTATCATACTCATCAAATAAACCGGTACAAAGCAAATATTTAGCTTCACTAATTTTTTGTATTTTATTTTTTTTAAAGTTATTAAATAATCCAAAATCTCTAGGTGGCCCAATATGAAAAAATGGTTTGTCTTTGAAGTTTAAACTTAAATAATTCAATGCTGCTTCTCCAGATGTGTATACTTTTGAATAATATTTTTGTTCCAATCCCATTTTTTTTAAAAAATTTTTTACATCATTATTGGGTCTAGGAGCATTGGTCAGTAATACTAGATCTTTATTTTTCTCTAATAATTTTTCTAAAGCATCGGTAGAGTCTTTGTAAAGTTCAATTCCATTATGCACAACACCCCACAAGTCTACAAAGAACAAGTCATAATGATCTACAACAGATTTTAGCCCTATATCATCCAAGTTTTTGGTCATTTTTCAGATATAACTTAAAAATAAGCATATTTCTTGGTTTTTTTAGCGCTTAAATTGTTACGAGACTCCTTGAAATAAAATGGAGTCATAGCTATATGAAACTGCATATTTATAGGAGTTTTATATGAAATTTAAACCGTTACATGACAGAGTTTTAATTGAAGTCCTTGATAGCAGCGAAAAAACTGCTGGAGGCATAATCATTCCAGATACAGCTCAAGAAAAACCCCAGGAAGGCAAAGTAGTTGCTATTGGCGGTGGAGCAAAAACTGAAGATGGAAAAATAATCCCAATGGATGTTAAAGTTGGGGATAAAGTTCTGTTTGGCAAATGGTCAGGAACTGAAGTCAAAATTGATGGAAAAGAATACAGCATAATGAAAGAGTCAGACATTATGGGTATCTCAAAAAGTAAATAAATTAATACAAGGAGTTTATAATGGCTAAAATAGTAAAATTCGACTCTGAAGCAAGATCGGCAATGTTAAGAGGAGTTGACGTATTGGCAAATACTGTAAAAGTAACACTTGGACCAAAGGGAAGAAATGTTGTTATAGACAAATCTTATGGTGCTCCAAGAACAACCAAAGATGGTGTTTCTGTTGCAAAAGAAATTGACCTAGAAGATAAATTTGAAAACATGGGCGCTCAAATGGTTAAGGAAGTTGCCAGCAAAACAAATGATGAGGCGGGTGATGGAACAACCACTGCTACAATACTTGCGCAATCAATTGTAAAAGAAGGATGCAAGTATGTTACTGCAGGAATGAATCCTATGGATGTTAAAAGAGGAATTGATTCAGCTGTGGAGCATGTAAAAGAAAAATTAATTTCTTCTGCTAAAAAAGTAAAGGATAGCGATGAAATTGCACAAGTAGGAACAATTTCTTCAAATGGTGATAAAGAAATTGGAAGTATGATTGCAAAAGCTATGCAAAAAGTTGGTAATGAAGGTGTTATAACAGTAGAAGAAGCAAAAAGTATTGAAACTGAACTTGATGTTGTTGAAGGTATGCAATTTGATAGGGGTTATCTTTCTCCTTACTTTGTAACAAATGCAGAAAAAATGACAACTGAATTAGAAAATCCACTTATTCTTTTGCATGAAAAAAAATTAACAAATTTACAACCAATGGTTCCACTCTTAGAAGCTGTTGTTCAAGCTGGAAGACCTCTAATGATTATATCTGAAGATGTTGAAGGTGAAGCTTTGGCTACTTTAGTAGTTAACAAACTTAGAGGTGGGTTAAAAGTTGTTGCTGTTAAAGCTCCAGGTTTTGGAGATAGAAGAAAAGCAATGCTTGAAGACATCGCAATTTTAACTGGTGGGCAAGTAATTTCTGAAGACCTTGGTATTAAATTAGAAAATGTAAAAATAAATGATCTTGGTTCAGCAAAGAGAGTTAAAGTTGATAAAGAAAATAGTACAATTGTAAGTGGCTCAGGAAAAAAATCTGATATAGAAGCAAGATGTGCTCAAATCAAACAACAAGTAGAAGAAACAACTTCAGATTATGATAGAGAAAAACTACAAGAAAGACTTGCTAAACTAGCTGGGGGTGTTGCGGTAATTAAAGTTGGAGGTTCAACTGAAGTAGAGGTAAAAGAAAAAAAAGATAGAGTTGAAGACGCATTAAACGCAACTAGAGCAGCAGTAGAAGAAGGGATTGTAGTTGGGGGTGGTTGTGCACTTCTTTATGCATCACAAGATCTTGATAAAGTAAAAGTTAAAGGTGATGATCAAAAAGCTGGAGTTGAAATAGTTAAAAGTGCCCTACAAGCTCCTATCAGACAAATTACTACGAATGCTGGTGTAGATGGTTCTGTAGTTGTAGGAAAACTTTTAGAAGCCAATAAAACTTCAAATGGATACGATGCTCAAACAGAGCAGTATGTTGATATGTTTAAAGAAGGTATTATCGATCCAGTAAAAGTAGTAAGAACTGCTTTACAAGATGCAGCTTCAATTGCTGGATTACTAGTTACAACAGAAGCAATGGTAGCTGACAAGCCTGAAGAAAAAGATTCTGGACCTGCTGGAATGCCTGGTGGTGGAATGGGTGGAATGGGTGGAATGGGTGGAATGGGAATGTAATCCCCATTATACTCAAACAAAAATTCAAAAAGGGCAGTTTTTACTGCCCTTTTTTTTTGCCTGTCGTAAAAATCTTTAGTGATGAAGAAGTAATGAAGGTATTTTTCATTAGTGTTATAAATCGAAATACTATTTTTACATATCAAATATGAAATTAAATTACCGACCAGAAATAGATGGATTAAGAGCAATAGCAGTACTTGCTGTCATTTTTTACCATGCACAAATTACAACATTAGATCATCAAGTTTTCCAAGGTGGTTTTATTGGTGTTGATATTTTTTTTGTGATTTCTGGTTATTTAATTACATCTATCATATTAAAAGAATTAATCTCAACAGGAACATTTTCATTTAAATATTTTTATGAAAGAAGGATAAGACGAATTCTTCCAGCTTTGATATTGGTAATGCTGGTATCGTTTCCTTTTGCTTGGAAATATATAATACCAGGTAGTTTTATAGATTTTTCAAAATCAATTTTATATTCGTTGGGTTTTAGTTCTAATTTTTATTTTCATTTCACAGGTCAACAATACGGTGCTGAAAGTGGATTATTAAAACCTTTTCTACATACCTGGTCATTATCAGTTGAGGAACAATATTATATTTTATTTCCTATAATTTTATTGGTTACATTTAAGTATTTAAGAAAATATCTTGGCATAATATTAACTTTGGGTTTTATAATAAGTATAATATTTACAAATTGGAGTATAAAAAATCATCCATCTGAAACATTTTATTTTCTTCATACTAGAATATGGGAATTATTAGCAGGATCAATATTAGCATATTTTGAAATTCAGTTAGGTCGTAGAAGTGAAAATCGAATACTTAACTTATTACTACCAGGCGTCGGTATTTTGCTAATTGGACATTCTATTTTTTTCTTTAATGATAAAATGCTTCATCCATCATTTTATACCTTATCACCTATAATTGGAGTTTGTTTAGTAGTTTGGTTTTCAGATAAAAATGAAGTAGTTGGTAAAATTCTTTCTTCAAAATTATTTGTTGGAACTGGTTTAATTTCTTATTCCCTGTATCTTTGGCATTATCCAATTTTTGCTTTCTATAGAATAAAAAATTTTACTCCTTCAGAATTTGATAAAATTGAATTGATATTTTTAACATTCGTTTTATCAATTATTTCCTATTTTTTTGTGGAACGTCCTTTTAGAAACAAAAAATTTAATTTTAAAAAAATTATTTATATTTTAGGTTTTGCTTTTTTTATAATTTTATCTTTAAATTTTACTGTTATTTTTAATAAAGGTTATGAAACAAGATTTTCTTTTTCAAACAAACCTTACTATATAAAGAGTAAAGAATTTGAAGTTGGATACAATTATGATAACTACAGCAATAAAAAAAATGTATTAATAGTAGGAAATTCTCATGGGGAAGATACTTTAAAAATTTTATCCTTAACAAATTTAAAAGATAAAATATATTTTAACTTGGCATCCCCGAAAAAAAGAAAAGATGATTACAACTTCCAAATAGAATATTTGTTAAAATTTCTTGAAGAAAATAAAGCAAAGATTGATTATTATAATAAAAATTGGTTAGATCACCTAACAAAACAATATGCCAATGCTGATTTAATCATTCTTACAAGTGATTATTCAAAAGAAGATCTAAAAATTCTAGATAAATTAATTCAACTTTTAAAATTAGATAATAAAAAAGTAATGATTTTCAATAATGCATTAGAAATTAAACAACAATCAAGTTATAATTTAAACAGATTTGATTATTATATTTATAAAAATAAAAAACTTCCAAAAAAAGAAGAATTAAAGCAAATAGAAAAGGAAATGTTTGAAGACATAGATAATACCAAAGAAATAAATATGAAAATTAAAAAAATTGCAGAAAAAAATAATATATATTTAATTGAAAGAGAAAAAATATTTTGTGATTTAGTCAAAAAGAAATGTCCCGCAGTTACAGATAGTGGTTATAAAATTTATTGGGATTATTCACACATAACTAATGAAGGTGCTAAGTATTTTGCTAAAAAAATTCAAAAAAATAAATTATTTTTAATATTTATAGAAAGATTACTTAATATAAAATTAAATTAAAAAATTTTACCAACCAGAAAGAGACCTAATGCTACTGCAGGTCCAATTCCAAAAGCAAATAATAAAGTTCCAATTCCAACTGTTCCTCCTAAGTACCATCCAACGGCAACTACCGATATTTCAAGAAATGCTCTAACAGCTGCAATGGGTAAATTTGTTTTTTCCTGAAGTCCGATCATTAAACCATCTCTCGGTCCTGGTCCCAAATTTGCAACAAGATAAATACCACCTCCTAGTCCAACTGTAAGAACTGCAACTATTGCTAATAATATTTGGGAAGTATAATTTTCGGGTGTTGGAACAAAATTAATACAAATATCAATCATTAAAGCTATAATTAAAGCATTAAGAATCGTTCCAATTCCAGGTTTTTGTTTAAGAGGTATCCATAATAACAAAACACCAATACTTACAAATAATGTAATTGTTCCAATGGAAAAATCTATGTTTAAAGAAATACCTTGAGCTAATACACTCCATGGAGAAGCACCAGTGAAAGAAACAATTAATAAGCCTTCTCCTAAACCAAATAATGATAAACCAAAACATAAAAAAAATAATGTTGAAAATTTTGGTTTAATGTTAAATGGTTTTTCTGAACTCCAATATGTCTTTGGTACTTTTTTTATTGATAAAAACATAAAATTCTAATTTTTTTATAGATAACCTTATAAAGTTAAAATAAACTTTCACAATATAATTAACTTTATTAGTTCATTTTTTATGAAAAAATCAATTTTTATAATTTATATTATTTTATCATTTTCCAACATATTTGCTCATGAATCACATTATAAAAATATAAATAAAATTGAAATGGATGTTTTGCGAAATGAAAAAGTAATTGGTTATAGCAATTATTATTTTGAACATAATGAAGATATTATGACTGTAGAAAATAATACAAAATTTGTTGTAGAAATACTTGGTTTAAAAGTTTTTTCAATAGATAGTAAATCTAAAGAAATATATCAAAAAGATAAACTTATATCTTTTGAATCAAAAACTTTACAAAATGATAAAAAAAAATTTGTAAAATTAAATTATGATGAAAAAAAAAACACATTTATTATAAATGGTTCTTCTTATGTCGGCAAAGCAAATGCGGATAATATAATTGGAAACTGGTGGAATTCTAAAATTTTAGGAACAAAAACTCAAATAAGTCCTTTGTCTGGAAGTATTAAAAAACAGTCAGTTAAATTAACTGGTAAAGATGAAATAGAATTTAATGGTAAAAAAATTAAACTTATGCAATTTAAACTTAAATCAACTGAAGATTTACCGGATGATAAAAAATTAGATTTTGATATTTGGTTAGATCCGAATGAAGGAATAATTTTTAAGGTAAAATATAATAGATTAGGTAGTTGGGAATATAGATTAAAAAATTATCAATAAATTAATTTAATATTCTTAAAAGTAATTGATTCATAAAAGACATAAAAATTATAAAAGAAAGAAAGAAAACAAAATACATAAATGTGACTGCTCTATTTCTTTTTCTTCTTAACAACACAAATTCTTTATCATCTAAAAAAGAAACATCTCTCTTGCCAGCAACATGATAATCATAACTGTACCTCCACACAGACATTCCAAATCTTTTATCAAGCCGATTATAATATTTTATCCAGGCAACGGACCATCGGTATATTAAATATAAAATAAATAAAACTATAGTTGTTGTGAACATATTAAATTTAAATTATATTAAAAATTAATCATATGTCTATCTGGGGAAGTTTAATTGGTGGAATGATAGGTTTTTCATTAGGGGGACCTTTTGGAATGCTTTTGGGCTCTCTTGTTGGCGGAAAAATTTCTAGAGCAAGATCTAGAGGAGGTTTTGGAGCTTTTGCTCAACCTCAGCAAATATTTGCCCTATCTTTAATTGTTTTATCTGCAAAACTTAGTAAAGCAGACGGCAATGTTAGTCGTGAAGAATTGGTTGCCGTTAAAGACAAGCTTAAAATACCTGAAAATGAAATAGATCAAGTAGGAAAAATTTTCAATAAAGCTAAAGAAGAAAGCACTGGATATGAACCATACGCTCAACAAATTGCCCAAATTTACAAAGGCAACATAAATGTATTGGAGGAAGTAATTAATGTTTTATTTTACATTGCAGAAGCAGATGGAAATGTAAGCTCATCAGAGCTAGCAATGATAGAGAATATATCTAAAATATTTGGTTTAACTCAGGTTCAATTTAATAGTGTTAGAGAGAGCAGAAAAGGATCCGATAAACTCAATCCTTATATTGTTTTAGAAAGTAATCCTGACGATGATCTTCAATCAATAAGAAAAAAATATCTTAAATTAAGTAAAGAAAATCACCCTGATTTATTAGTTAGCAAAGGAGTGCCTCAAGAAGTAATTGATGAAAGTAAGAATAAGATGAGAGCTATAAACTCAGCTTGGGACCAAATTCAAAAATTAAAATCTAATTAAAACTGTTCAGATTCTGTTGAGCCATCCATTGCAGTTGTAGAACTTTTTCCTGAACTAATAGTGTTTGATACTGCATCAAAATAAGAAGTACCAACTTCTCTTTGATGTTTAACACTAGTGTAGCCATCTTTTTCACGAGAAAATTCCTGTTGTTGAATTCTCGAATATGCAGTCATACCTTCTTTTTTATATTTTTCTGCAAGTTCAAAAATTGCAATATTTTGAGTATGAAATCCAGCAAGAGTAATAAATTGAAATTTGTATCCCATTTTACTTATTTCTTTTTGGAATGAAGCTATTTCTTCATCAGATAAATGTTTTTTCCAATTAAAAGAAGGAGAACAATTATATGCAAGAAGTTTTCCAGGAAACTGTTTATGGATAGCATCGGCAAATTTTTTAGCTTCTTCAAGATTAGGAGTTGCAGTTTCACACCAAATTAAATCGGAGTATGGAGCATAAGCTAAACCTCTTGAAATAGCTTGATCAATTCCTGATTTGACATAATAGAATCCTTCAGGAGATCTTTCTCCTGTTAAAAAAGGTTTATCATTTTCGTCATGATCATTTGTAATTAGTTTTGCCGCGTTTGCGTCTGTCCTAGCTAAAATAATTAATGGTACATCGGCAATATCTGCTGCAAGTCTTGCCGCTTTTAAATTTTTTATCATTGTACTGGTTGGAACTAAAACTTTACCACCCATATGGCCACATTTTTTTTCACTTGCTAACTGGTCTTCAAAATGAACACCTGCTGCACCAGCTTTAATGAATTTTTTTGCAAGTTCAAAAACATTTAATGGTCCTCCAAATCCAGCTTCGCCGTCAGCAATTATAGGTAACATGTAATCAACTTTATTTTCTTTTTTCATATCACCATCATGAATTTCCATATGTTGAATTTGATCTGCTCTAATTAGTGCGTTGTTCATTGATTCAACTAATTTTGGAGCACTATCGTATGGATATAAAGATTGATCAGGATACATTTCGCCAGCACTGTTTGCGTCTGCTGCAACTTGCCACCCACTCAAATAAATTGCTTTTAATCCTGCTTTAGCATGTTGAACAGCGTGGTTTCCTGATAGAGAACCTAAAGTGTTTACATAAGGTTCTGAGTTAAGCAAATTCCATAATTTTATTGACTGCTGTTTACACAAAGTATACTCAATTTTAATTGAACCTCTAAGTCTTTCTATTTCCTCAGGTTTATAATCACGTTTAATTCCTGCAAATCTTTTTAAGTCGTATGAAACGTTTTCTGCTGACATTTTAATTTTGCCTTTTTTTTGATTTTATTAGCTAGAGGATTAAAAATTAACTATTATCACCGTATTGCTCAGTGAATTCATTCATGCCGCTTGATCCCCAGTCGCAATGGTCATCCCTTAGATATATAGGTTTTCTTTTGTATTCAGAACAATCTTGATGATTAGTAATCTGTAAGCTCTTTTCGTTAATATTTGTTAATTTTTTATCCATGTAAACTTATTAATTGACAATATTTACAAGTTCAATAAAAAATGCTAATAATACTGTAAATAAAGGAAATTTTTTGTAAATTATAATTTACAAAGTTTACAAATAGTAAAAATGAGTCAAATAGATCTAAAAATTGGTCCAAAAATAAAAGGTTTTAGACGTCAATTAGGTATTCAGGCAAATAAGTTAGCTGAAAAACTTAATATTTCCCCTAGCTATTTAACTTTGATTGAGGGTGGAAAAAGAAAAATTGATGCTGATTTACTTTTAAAAATTTGCCAGGAATTAAAAATTGAAGTCTCTGATTTAGCTATCAAATCTGATTTAAATTTAGCAAATAATATATCAGAATTACTTGATGATAAATTATTTGATGATTTAGATATTTTAGGTCCTGAAGTAAAAGATTTGGCCAATACTAATCCAAAAATTGGTAGAGCCTTGATCAGGCTTGGAGATATTTTAAAAAAAAAAGATCATGAATTAGTCAATAAAATTGAAAAATTATCAGGAAAGATCGTAGATAGTAGAAAGAGCTCATTTCCTGGTGAGGTCATATCTGATTTTTTACAAGAAAATAAAAATTATTTTCCAAAATTAGAAGATTTTGCAAATAAAATATTTGATAAAGTAAAACAAAATAACAGAACTAGATATATATCTTTATGTAAATTTTTAAATTCAGAGTATGGCATTACAGTTAAAGACATAATTCCTGAAGATGGAAAACCATTTTCAAAAATTTTTAACAAAAAAAACAAAGAACTTATATTGTCAGATTATCTTTCTCTAGAAACAAAAAAACTTCATGCTGCAGCTCAAATTGTTCAGGAA
>CACKXX010000028.1 GCA_902604265.1 uncultured Pelagibacteraceae bacterium
GGTGATGTACCTGTTAATATATTAATTCTTTTAGATTCATCAGAGAGTATGTCGGCTAATCCATTTGGAGGAGATGCGTTAAATGATATAGGCGATGTATTACTTCTTGATAGTGGTGATGTGCTTGTAGGTCAATGGCATGGTAGTGGTATTATCAAAATGGATTATGATAACGAAGAAATAGATACAACTTTTGCAAGTAGTACAGGAAGTTTTTTTGGCAGTAACCCTAAATATTTATCATGCACATTAGAAACCGAAAATCAATGGTCAAGAACAGGAACAATAAGTTCTATGGCTAAATCTTCTAACGTAAAAGGCATTGTAGGAACGGAAGTTATTTATGCAGCTGCACCTTGGGACAAACATGTTGCTGCAATTGATGCAGATGGAAATTGTATTGAAAAGATATGGGAAGACGAAATGGGGAAAACGCATGATGGAGGAAACGACGATTTTGTATCTCCAAGGGCCTTAACAATAAGAACAGTAGGTGCCAATGATTATTTAATTGTTACTGGAATAGAACAATGGTGCAATCGTTACAATAATAAAGGTACTAAATGTAAAAATAATAATTTTAAAGACGATAAACCAATGATGTATTCAAAAAATTTAACTACTGGTGAAGAAGAAGTTTGTACGCTTGATAACGACACACATAAGAAATTTAAATCGTCTTGGTCAATAACAATGGATGATGGGAAATATCTTTATTATACTCATAACGGAAAAATCCATAGAATAGCTTTAGAACTAGAAGGAGGAACTTACTGTCCTACAGGAGATGAGTTCACTTATAATGGCACAGAGTATAATAATGCTACAGAGATTGAAATTGACCCACAAGATCAGAACATTATGTATGTTCTTAGTCAGGACACAAGTTCTCTTCAAAAAATAGAATTTGATGCTGATGATAGAGATACAATTTCAGAAGCGGCTATTATTGGAGGATCGGATAAAAATTCAGCAACCCCTTCTTCTGCTGCTAATCAAAACTTAAGTGCTGCAATTGCTATGTATAAGCCAAGTGCATTACATGTTTCAAATAATCGAGTATGGACCGGTGGGGCTAAAGTAACTATCCAAGAGTACGATATAAGTGGAAACAGCATAAAATGGAAAGCTGAAATGGGAAGCAAAAGAATGAATAGAATGAAAGGTGCTCAAACAGCTATAGAAGCAGTTGTTACTGATAGTGCATTCCTACAAACAGCTAATTTTGGATATGGTTATTGGAATGCTGGAGAAAAATTTTGTAAAGGAGGTAAAGCCAAATTTAAATGGAAAAAAGGTTGTGAATACGTTTGTAACAAACCTGAAGGCTGGAGAGGGTCAGGTAAAAAAAGTTATCAGTGGGGCTCAGAAAACTGTAATTATTATGGTACATGGCAAGGACAACATCCTGCTGGAACTTCAAGCATTTGTAAACAAAACAAAAATCACAATTCTTGTTTAATAGTTGGAATTGATAAAGGTAATAGTGATGCAATAGTAAGGGAAGTATGGAAAACAAAGTTAGCATACGGAACAGATGCCAATGCTTTTGCCCAGCTTGCTTATAAATATTTTAGTGATCCTAAGGTTAAAGATAGAAAAGGAGAACCATTAGTGAATCCAGATCCTAAACTACGTAAAGATTGTCAATTAAACTATGTAATTGTTATCGGAGATGGTATGTGGCGTCACCACGATAAAGCAAGAAAAATGATTGTAAATTTAAGACAAAATTTGGATGTTAAAACTGTTTTCATCGCTTATGGGAAAGACATCAAGGGTAAAGGTGAAGATCAGTTTGAAGATATGGCATTAGCAGGCTCCTGTGATGCAGAAGGAAATGATTGTCGTGGATTAATAACAGCAGATACTCCGCAAGATTTGCTTAATAAACTTAAAAGCGAAGTTGCCAGAATAACAGCTACCAGGTTATCTTTTACTGCACCTTCTATTACCGCATCCCTTTCAGAAGGTGGAGATTTATACCAAGCACAATTTGACTATGTCCAACACGGGGAATGGCATGGATCGTTATTGAGAAAAGGGATTAGAGAAGATGGTTCGATAATACACGATATGAATCATACAGACAATTATGATATTGCTAAGATATTGGTAGAGCAAGCAAAAAATGATGGTGGAGCTAACCAGAGAAGAATCTGGACAACTTTGCCAAAAATAGATTATAGAAAAAATGACTGGAATAATTTCACAACTACAAATTGGAGCGATATAAATAGTTTATTCGGAATATTAGGAGAAACAGTTCCAGACTATCACAATAGTGGATCTGAATGTGGAACAGGTAAAACTACAGCAGAATTAGCAGCTCTAGGCATTGAGGATACGAATAGAGACGACATTAAAGGACTTATTAAATTTGTTAGAGGATATGATTATTTTGCATACGAAGGTTGTGATAATACAAGCGAAATAAGAAAATCTGTATTAGGAGATATTTATCATTCACAAATAGTAGAAGTTGGTGCTCCAAAAGCTAACACAAATTTTACGAGAAATAATCAAGAGGCTTATTGGAGATCAATAAATAATTATGGAACTTGGGCAAAAGGCAAGAAAAATAGAGGAAGCGTAATTTACGTAGGAGCAAATGACGGGGCATTACATGCTTTTGCAACTGAAAATGTCGGTCGGTTTAGTAAAGGACAAGAAGTATGGGCTTTTGTTCCACCATTTATAGCTGCTAAATTACCAGGTATTGTAAATGATGCTCTTGACGGATTTCAACCTAAAAAAGGTGGAACCAACTCTATTTTTGCTGTGGATGGCTCACCTGTAATACACGATGTGTACATTAGAGGATTACAAGACAACGGAGATTACAGAGAAGTAGATGATGATGAAAAGTCCTGGCGTACTATTTTAATGGTTACTTATGGAAGAGGTGGAGAAGGTTTTTCGGTTTTAGATGTTACAAGTCCTTTAGAACCATACCATATGTTTTCAGTATTTAATGATAGAGTTAATAGTATCGTCTATATAGCAGACAAAGATGGCAAAATTGATCCTCATCCTTACTCAAGAGGATCATTAACTATGGGAGATTCTTTGGAAGCTAATAGAGCTCAAATTAATCAAAATACAGCAAAGGCTGCAGATTTAGTACTTGATGAAGATGGAGATGATTTTACTAATCGAGATGATATCGCAACATGTCAAACTAATGATAATATTACTGCCGGTACTGGCACATTTGCAAAAGACGGTGACAATGCTTGTTATAGGGGAAAAGTATGGACATTTGTATATGATAACTTTCCCGACACAATAGTTAATCAACCAACATTGGCGAGCGCAACAAAAATTAGTGACGATGGGAGAACTGCAGAAGTTGGAATAGCATCTATAACAAAAAGTGGAAATGAAGTAACTTTTACACTTAAGGAAGAACATATTTACAATGTAAGCGATAGCGATGAGACCGATTTTGATGAGACAGATTTTTCAATTCTAATTGAAAGTACGGGGACTGAAGATAAATTATACGATTATAGTAAATTAGGAGAAACTTGGGCAGCTCCAAGAATTATTAGAATACCTGAAAGCAACTCAGTAGATTCTACTATTGATACAGATAGATATGTTGCCGTTTTGTCAGGAGGATATGGAGCGGCCAGAGGAGTAGGCTCAGCTCTCTTTTTAGTGGATCTAGAAGATACAAAAACTAATGGAGGAACAATACATGGAGCAGACGATAATAATGGTCCAATTATTGTAGTTGATATTAATACATTAAAAACAAGTGGAGATAATATAATTGAAAAAGATATTCATAATTCAATTCCAACAGATCCTGTTGTAATAACTCCAGACACATTTAAAGGTGTTAGTTGGAGAGGAGCTATGGTTTATCTAAATGATTTTGAAGGAAAAATTACAAAAATTAATTTAACAAACCAAAAGTCTGAAAATAATGATGTAAATATTTATGACCAAACAACTCTCTATAATTTAGGTGCAACGAATACAAATGAAAGATTTAGCTTTTTTGGTATGGATGCTGCTTATGGAAGCGATACAAGAAATTTATGGCTTTTTGGAGCAACAGGAGATTTCTCGGACATTGGTGGAAAACAAAAAGGAATGGATAACATTTTATATGGACTAAGGGATAGAGATTTTCCTTACTTTAGACATTCAACTAAAGGAAGAATTCCTGCACCTGTTGAAGTTGATACAGCAACAAATGTAGTAAGTATGAATTCAGAATTTCTATCAATGGCTTTACATGTTGCTGAGAACGCACCTAATGTTGATGATTTAAGTGTATGTGCAAGAAGCAGAGATGATGGCGGAAGTTGCCTTGGTTCAATTAAAGAAGGATGGGTATTTCAACTTGATCAACCGTATGGTGATAAATCTATAGATACAGAAGTAGGTTCATCTAACAATAGATACAGAAAAGCTTCTGCTTCACCTACAGTTTTTAATGGAATGGTTTATTATCCAGTCTATGAACCACCAGAGGGTGATCAAAAGTGTAGCGTTGGAAAAGCTTTTATTTGTTCTGCTAACGATGAATGTGGAACAAATACTTCTAAGAAAATAGCATACAGTCAAAAAACTGTAAGAGCAGAAAGTGGATTTGATGAAAATTCAGGATGTTATTATATACAGCCAGGTATACTTTCAAAACTAGTTGTTTTTGGAAATAAATTATTTGCAAACGTAACGACAGATAGTGATAAACAAGAAGATACTTTAGTTACATTGCTTGGTGATGAAGGCGAGATTCAAGTTTACAGAGGAAGCTGGCGAGAAAATTATTAAGAATATAAAATTGACCTATGAAAAAGAAATTTTTATATTTTTTTCAAATTTTTTTCACTTTTATTTTTTTTTCAATACTTTCAAACTATTCACTAGCCGCAAATATTACAGGAGATAATACCATAAGTTCTGATAGCAGCACACAACAAAAATTTAATGCTGATGATACTTCTTTAACTATAACGGGTTCATCTACACTTGATAGAAACACAGGACAGAAACCAATACATATTAATGAAAAAAGCAATGGTACAGTTACGATTCATTCTGGATCATCTGCAGTCGGTACAGCAAATACAATTGCTGGGGACGATACTACAGGATTAACTGTTAATAACTCAGGAACAATTACTTCAACAGGTTCAAAAGCAATTAATTTATTAGATGGAACCGATGCTTCAATTGTTAATAATAGCGGTGGTATAATCAATTCTAAGACAAATGCAATTTCAATAAGTAAAAATGGTACTACTCCAGACAATATAACAATAACAAACTCAGGAACAATTTATACAACTAATGGATCGACAAATACTATACTGTTTCATTCATCCGCAACAGGTAGCACAATTACAAACAATTCAGGTGGTCACATTTATAATACTAGCACCAATGCAGTTATTGCTATCGGAAAAACTACAACTTTAACAAATAGTGGAAAAATAGAAAACAAACAAAGCCCTAGCGAAGAGTCAATCAAAGTACAAGGAGGTAATAACACAATTATATTAAAGGATGGTGGTATCGTTATTGGTACAATCCAAAATAGTTCAGCAAACACTAATACATTAAAGATACAACACGGAGTTGGTCAAGGTTATTTTTATGAAACTTCTGGTTCTGGAACTTTTAATTTAGAAGATGCGGATGGTAACCAGATTGTTCAAGGATCCGCAGGATCAGTAGGCCAAGGAGGAAATGAAAATATAGATGAATTATTAGGATATAAATCTTTAAATATTCGTAAGTCGTTAAATAAATTTTTAAAATCAGAAGGGTTTAAAAATAAAAAAACTGAATGGCAAGGAATTCAAGCAACTAGCTTAGAAAGAAAAGAAAATACAAAAAATTTAGCATTAGGATATGAATTTTATAGCTTAGGCGTAAATATAATCAGACCATTAGAAAATGAAAATATAATAGCAAGTTTTGAATACAGCGAACAAGATTTTCAAAAAGACCATGATATTGCAAGGTATAATATTTCGTTTGGTGTACATTTTAATGAATCAGAAAATAAATTTAAAGACAACAGTTTTATTTTAGCAGGTGCTACTCTCAATGAAGGTAAAAGAAAAATACTAACAAACACAACTTCTTCTGGTACTCTAGATATTACCGATACATATGAATCATTTGAAATTCATACTGGAAAAATGTTTCAAAATAAAAGTTTACTTCCAAATATTGGGACAAACTTATCTTATTCTTTCACGCCGAGCCACACTGAAAGCAAATATTATTCTTGGGAAGACAAACACGTTGCAAATTTCTCAGTAGACTTGAACGATGAATACAATTTAGAATTTAAAAAAAATAAAAGTAAAATTGGAATTGGTTGGATTTTAGATTATAGAACTTTAATTACAGATTCTAAAACAGAGTATTCAGTTAACGGTACAGAAGCAACTTATCATCAAGATGATGAGTTAATAAAAGAAATGACTTTATCTGTGAACATCAATTATGAAAAAACATTTTATAAATTTGGAAAAATGTTGATATCAATTGATGGAAAGAGTACCACTCAAGATGTAAGTAGTATTGGTGCTAATATTTCTTTAGTTAAGATACTTTAATAAACTTTATGCAAACTAAAGGTGGCTGAATTATTTTTATTGGATCCATTTAAATTATTTTCATAATCAAATTTAAAATCAAATCCATTTATATTTTTAGCAAAATCAAATCCAGCTTTTATATTATTATTATCTATCAAATTGAACGCAAATTTAGTCCCATCTATTGGGACATATCCAGCTGACAAATAAATTTCATTCATATATCCGCTTCCTTTTGTTTGAAATCTTTCAAAATTTGCTATTACAGACCAACCTGAGATGGATGTCACATCAAATCCATATCCTATTCTAAAACTTTTCTCATCTTCTCCATTAATTTTTAAAGAATATCTTGTGTCAGGATCACTTACATAATAAAAATCAGCATCAGAACTAGGACTAAAATCTATAATATATTCAATACGTCCAGTGTGATTTATAATTTTATCTTCATAATGTTTTATGGTGTCATCCATAAGCAAACTTACAGTTCCAAAACCTGTAAGTATTTCGTGATTTTTAAAAAATAATACATCCGATGTTGTTCCGTACTCATTTTTTTCCCTATATTCATCAAGCATTGTATAACCCAAATCAATTTTAACATTAGGATTTAGATTTAGTTTTTCTGAATTAATTCTCTTTCCAAAATTAATTGTACCAAACATTTGATGACCATTCCTATTACCATGAAGAATATTAATACCTTTATGTCTTTTAATATCTAATTCTAGGTGGCTTATACCTATGATACCATCTGTAAATATGTGATTTTCACGTAAAGTTGTTCCGTACATGGATATACTATAAGACTTAGCAAAAATTCCTGACAAATTGGGTATTATATCTGTATTATCTGTGCCTAATTGGAATACATATCCATACATTGTGTCTTTATTCTTCTTTTTGTCAGCCCCTATTGCAAATCCAGTACTATGAATATTTCTTGCTAAAACGTCGTTTTTTATTCCAGTTCCTCCTATGCCTATAAAACCCTCATTCCATTTATACCATTCTTCATCTTTTTTAATATTTTTTTGACTTTTTTCATTTGGTTTTATTAATTCAACTAATTTTGCAAGCCTTTGATCAGAAAAACTAATTTCAGCTTGGAAGTTATTTAAATCATCATAATTTTTATGTCGTCTAAGCCATTCAATACGATGCATTATTGGAAGAGTATTATGTTTAATTATTCTCTTGGAAAGCTCAACTTGTTCTTGAACTAAAACAACAGTATCTTCATAATTCTCTGGATTTTCGCAGGTTAATGTTGTTCCACATGAAGCAGTATATTGTAATATTCTACTCGTAGCGTCATTGTCGTCTGTAACAAATAGCATTGTAAAGTTCGCAGTAAAAATAAATCCTCTCATATTAGAAAATTTGCTATCCAAGCTATATGCAGTAAAAGTAGAAGATATAGTTGAAATATCCCAAGCAGTGCTGAGAGTATATTTGTTCATATTATTGTTTTGATTACCTCCAAGATATAACTCTGTACCATTTGAATTGAATTGTACGTTTCTCATATTATTATCTGAAGCACTTAAAGCAGCAGAATTTTTTACAAATGTTACATTTGATTCTGAAACATCCCAAGCAGTGTCTAATCTATACTCTTTAAGCATATGTTCATTTTTTCCAGAGACAAACATACGTTTACCATCAGGTTTAAATGTTAATGTTCTTAACTGACTTTCATCGTCATCGTCCACTTCATATCTTGTAACATATTCTAATGTAGAGGTGTCCCAAGCACTAGTAAGATTATATTGATAAACATATAATCCTTCATTTGCTACTACAAACATTCTTGTTCCATCGGGTTTAAATTCTATTGCATGTGGGTATTGCAAATCTGTAGTTCCATCTGTTAGTTGAGTTGTAGAAGCTAATGTTGCGGTACTGATATCAAAAGGTGTACCAAGTGAATATTGTTTTACAAAACCATCAGTACTTGCATTAGTACGTGTAGTCACGTACATTATAGTTCCATCCGGTTTAAAGTTTATTCCTCGCACATTAGCAGTATCAGAAGATATATCTATCTCTTGTTTATAAGCCAGAATTGCAAAAGCATCAGTTACAAATATTAAACTAAAAAATAATGTTACCAAAAACCTTTTCATAAAATTTATATTATATGTCTTAAAATAATATGTATTGTTATTCCAAGCACAATATAAGGCCCAAAAGGTATTTGTGAAGATAAATTTTTTGTTTTTTTAATTAGTGATGGCAATGCTG
>CACKXX010000029.1 GCA_902604265.1 uncultured Pelagibacteraceae bacterium
CATAAATATCTTTGTCCGGTTCAATAGGTGATTTGCCTAGACCTGCAGATTTTCTTATAAAATATTCATATAATTTCCAAAAATTAGCAGGCCACATGAATGTTTTATAATAGAAAGCTGCCGGTATAAGAGGGGAAAAAAAATTGTTTACTGCTCCTATATCAAAATTAACACTTGGCCAACAATTCTGACTTGATGCTTCTAAACCTTCATATAACTCTATCTCAGTTGCTCTTGTATTTGGTTCTGTCATTGATGCATCACTTCCAACTTGTACAATCGCATTAGGTTCTTCAGAACCACAAGTCATTATTCCTCTAGGACGATGATATTTAAAGCTCCTTCCAACAAGATGTATATTATTTGCTAATAAAGCAGATGCTAAGGTATCACCTCTGAAGCCATATAATGTTTTACCGTCAAACTTAAAAGATATCCTGGATGTTTGATCAATAAACTTGCTATTTGTTATTCTTAAATTTTTGCTCATTATTTTATAGGGGGTTTTTCGCCCATTTTATATACAGCATGAATTTTATCGTTTGATGTATCTCTGACCATGTTGAACCATTTTCTACAACCGTGAGCATGATTCCATCTTTCTAATTGAACTCCTTTAATATTTTTTCTCATAAATAAAAATTCGGCCCACTGATCATCGCTTAATTCGGTCGGTTGTTTTGGTCTAACAATGTGTGCTTCACCACCTGCAGAAAATTCACTTTGATCTCTTTCACCGCAATATGGACAATTAATTAAAAACATTAGTGTGCTACAGCAGCTGCTCCGTGTTCATCAACAAGATCACCACTTACAAATCTATTAATATTGAAATCAGCATTTAGTTTATGCGGTTCATCATTAGCAATAGTGTGCGCAAATAAATCACCAGAACCTGGTGTAGCTTTAAATCCACCTGTTCCCCAGCCACAATTAAAGTATAATCCTTTAATATGTGTTTTACTAATTATTGGACTTGCATCTGGACAAATATCAACAATACCACCCCATTGTCGTAACATTTTCATTCTACTAAAAATAGGGTAGAGCTCTAATATTGCTTTTAAAGTTCCTTCAACTACATCATGACTTCCTCTCTGTGTATATGAAACATAAGCATCAGTTCCTGCACCAATAACCAATTCTCCTTTATCAGATTGACTTACATAAGCATGAACTGCGTTAGACATCACCACAGTATCAATAATTGGTTTTACAGGTTCAGATACCAAAGCTTGTAAAGGTTTACTTTCAAGAGGTAATTTTAAATCAACCATATTTGCAATAACACTAGAATGACCAGCAGCGACTACTCCAATTTTTTTTGTTTTGATAAATCCTTTTGTTGTTTCTATTCCTTCAACGCTGTCACCATTTCGTTTAATTCCTTTCACTTCACAATTTTGAATAATATCTACACCCATAGCGTCAGCCCCTCGAGCGTAACCCCACGCAACAGCATCATGTCTAGCTGTTCCAGCTCTTCTTTGTAAAGTTCCTCCCAAAACAGGATATCTTATATCAGGTGAAGTATTGATTATTGGACAGAATTTTTTTACTTCATCCGTATTTAACCAAACTGCATCAATACCATTTAATCTATTTGCGTGAGTTCTTCTTTTTAAATCTCTAACATCTTGAAGGTTGTGAGCTAAATTCATAACACCTCTTTGACTAAACATTACATTGTAATTTAATTCTTGAGATAATCTTTCCCAGATCTTTAAAGCATGGTCATATAATCCTGCACTTGCATCCCATAAATAGTTTGAACGAATGATAGTAGTATTTCTTCCAGTATTTCCTCCACCAATCCAACCTTTTTCAACAACAGCAATATTAGTCATATTATGTTTTTTTGCCAAATAAAAAGCTGTTGCCAAACCATGACCACCACCACCAACAATTATTGCATCATATTCTTTTTTTGGTTCAGGATCCCTCCATGCTCTTTGCCAGTTTTCATGATAGCTAAAAGCATTCTTAATTAGCGAAAAAATGGAGTATTTGTTTTTCATAATTTGCTCAAAATTACTTTATAAATATTGAATATTCAATGATTTCAAGTTACACAGTATCCAACGGAAAGGTGGGTGAGCTGGTTTAAACCAACGGGTTGCTAACTCGTCGTGCGTCGAAAGATGTACCGAGGGTTCGAATCCCTCCCTTTCCGCCATTAATATAATGGGTTATCTTTAAAGAAATTTTTAAGTCTTATTGGTCTTTGCTCTAAAATGTATCTATATACATTATAATTTTCTAATACTCTTTGAACATAATTTCTAGTTTCTTTGAACTTTATTAGTTCTATCCAATCAACATAATCAATTTGACCTTTTTGAGGATTTTTATTTATCTTTTTCCAATACCTGACTCTTTTTGGTCCTGCATTGTAGGCCGCAATTGCGAAAGGATATGCACCATCATATTCAAGTATTAGTCCGGCTATATAATGAGATCCTAGATTAACATTATATTCAGGGTCAGATGTTAATCTGGATTTTGAATATGGTAATTTAGCCTGTTTTGCTACTACTTTGGCTGTGTAAGTCATTAATTGCATCAATCCTTGAGCACCAGCATGGCTATGAGCACTAGTATCGAATTCACTTTCTTGTCTTATGATAGATAAAATAAATGCAGAGTCTGGAATTTTTCTTCCATTAATAACTTTTGGAGTGCTTATAATAGGATAATTATATTTATTATGAAATCTTTTTTCATATGATGCAATTTTTGCGATTTGAATTGCAAAATCAAATCTTGATATATCGGATGCCAATTTTGCAGCCAAAATTTCACTACCCAAAGAAATATTATCATTTGCCAAACTTCTTAAAAGATGTTTCGTATATTTGTCTTTGTTTAATTCATCTAATAAATAAACTACTTTAACTATCTCTTTTTTATAAAATTCTTCTGCATAGTCTTTGTCTACTTCCATAAGTTCATTTAATTCTATTTCTTTATTAGGGTTGATTTTTAAATGAGAAAGTTGACCGTAGTAGGTAGTTAAATATTTTGAGGACTCGCTATACCACTGAGTCGCTAAGTCTTTCATTCCAATTTTTTCATAAGTTCTGCCTAACCAGTAAGCACCTCTAGATAGACTTATTGGATAACCAACATTATTATAAAAATTCTTAAAGTGGTTTTCTGCTAAAATTGGATCTTTTAAAAAGCTTAATGCTATCCATCCACTCATCCATTCAGCTTCAGCGTATTCTGGACCTTCAGTTAAAGCATGGTTGCTTACAATTTTATATGCGGCTTCATATTTTTTCTTATAAATTAATGATCTTCCAATGATACCTCTTTCCACCCACCATTTATCTGGTCTTACCATGTATTCTTTTGTATTTTTAATTTTTAGTAGAATTTCAAGTGATCCGTCAACTCGTCCTCTTTTTCTTCTCCATTTTAAACGATCATAATTTAAACCATGATCATTTTTAAACTTTTTAGGAACCTTACTTATTGCTGCATCAACACCATAAGATCTGCTCATTAATAATTGTCTAGCTGTGTAAAGAAGTTGATAATCTTTTGGCAAATATCTTAACATTCTTTTTAAATCCCAATATTTATTTTCGTATGCTAAATAATCAGCTCTTTTAATATAATCACTCGAATTTAAAATTTTTTTAAATTTTTTGCTAAAAAACTTCATATCACTTCTACTTAAATCTGCATTAATCCAACCTTCTTTAATTAATTCAGCACCCTGCTTTGTTTCACCTTTTTCTAAAAATGCTCTACCCAAAGCAATTTTGCCAAACCCACTTAAAGGAGGATTTTGTTTAAACCATTTAATAATAAAATTTGCTGACAAGTCTTTAGTTGTCATTTTATGTTCTGCTAAATATTTTATTCTATTTATTCTTGGATATTTTGGATTTAGTTCAATAAATTTTTTATATTCATAAAAAGCTAACTGATTTCCTGTAGTTAGCAGATGTTTCCATCTTATAAAATTATATATAGATTTATCCCTAGCTTTCTTTGCAGTTTTTTCTGCTGAAGACCATTTTTTTTGTTCCATATATTTTAAAGATGTTTTTGCTATTTGGTAATCTTTTTTTGAATAGTATTTAGATTTTTTTGCACTAACTGATTTTTCTCTTTTAACAACTAGTGGTTTGCTCTTTGGAACAATCTGACCGTCTACGATTAATTTTTTAATTTTTTTTGGTTCAACTTTTTCTATTTTTGGAGTTGGTTTTTTTAATGGAACTAAATAATTTGTAATTTCCTTTGTTTTTTGTTCCTTTTTTAAAATTGGTTTTTTTTCTGGAAGAATAATATTTTCATCCGCATAGAGAAAATTGTTATTCGCAAATAGGATAAAAAAAATTATTGTTAATTTTAAGAGCTTTTTTTTCATAATAAATTTAATGAATCGTTATTAATTTATGTTATAAGATCTCATGTTTAAAGGTTCAAATGTAGCACTTATAACACCATTCAAAGATAATAATCTAGATGAAGAAAATTATGTTAAATTAATTAATTTTCATTTAGAAAATAATACTAATGGCTTGGTACCAGCAGGAACAACTGGTGAATCTCCCACTTTAAGCCACAAAGAGCATCAAAAAGTTATAGAACTTTGTATAAAAGAAGCAAAAGGCAAGATACCAGTAATTGCTGGTACTGGATCTAATTCAACAGAAGAAGCGGTTGCATTAACAAAGCATGCAGAAAAAGCTGGAGCTGATGGAGCTCTAGTTGTAACACCTTACTATAATAAACCAACACAAGAAGGTTTGTACCAACATTATAAAACTATAAATGATAACACTAATCTTCCTATTATAATTTATAATATTCCGAGCAGGTGTGTAATTGATATGACAGTTGATACAATGGCAAGGTTGTTCGAACTTAAAAATATAGCAGGAGTCAAAGATGCAACAGGAGATTTAGATAGACTAGATCAAACAATAAAAAAATTAGGACCTGAATTCATTCAGCTTACTGGAGAAGATGGGCTTGCATTTAAGTTTAATAGAAGAGGTGGAGTTGGAATAATTTCTGTTACAGCAAATATTGCACCAAAATTGTGTTCAGATATGCAAAAATTTTCTAAATCAAATTCTGATAATGAAATAAAAGAAGCTGAAAGAATAGATCAAATTTTACAACCATTACATAAATCATTATTTATAGAAAGCAATCCAGCTCCTGTTAAATACGCAGCTAAACTTTTAGGTTTATGTGATGATCAAATTAGACTCCCGCTAGTTAACATTAAAAAAGAAACACAAGAAGAAGTTAAAAAAGCTTTATCATCAGCTAAACTTATTAGTTAATGAAAAAAAAAACCAATATTGGTTTAAAAATTATTTGTTTGAATCGTAAAGCAAGTTTTAATTATTTTTTTTATGATTTAATTGAAGCTGGTATAATTTTAAAAGGTTCTGAAATTAAATCAATTAGAGCAGGAAAAGTTAATATTGCAGATTCTTATGCAATTGAAAAAAATGGAGAAATCTATTTGATTAATTCTCATATTTCGTCATATAAGCAAGCTAGCTACTCAAATCACAATCCAACTGATGAGAGAAAACTTTTATTAAATAAAAAAGAAATAAACAAACTAACAGGAAAAATAAATGCTGAAGGTTTTACATTAGTCCCAACAAAAATGTATTTTAAAAAAGGTAAAGCTAAACTTGAAATTGCTGTTGCAAAAGGAAAAAAACATTATGATAAAAGAGCAACAAAAAAGAATAGAGACTGGAATCGTGAAAAAGCAAGATATTTTAGAAAATCTAGTTAATATAGCCTACTTAGGAATAGGATCCAATTTAGGTAATAAAAAAAATAACATTGAAAAAACTAAATATCTATTAGAAGCAAACTCAATTCGATTACTTAAATGTTCAAAGTTTTATGAAACATTTTCTTGGCCAGATAAAACCAAACCTAAATTTTATAATATTGTTGTTAAAATTAATACCCAGCTAGATCCAAAAAAACTATTTTTAGTTATTAAAGGTATAGAAAAAAAACTTGGAAGAAAGAAAACGAAAATTAATGACCCCAGAATATGTGATATCGATATTCTAGACTATAAAGGACTTAATTATAAATTTTCTATAAATAATGATAAATTAATAATTCCTCACCCAAGGCTTCATAGTAGAAATTTTGTTTTATTTCCTTTGTTTGAGATTGAGAAAAACTGGAAACATCCGCTTAAAAAAACAAAAATTCAACATTTAATAGGAAAATTAGACAATTCTTCTCTTTACTCTATTAAACAAATTTAAATAAATGATATAATTTATTAATGTTAAATTCAGAAGAATTAATAATAAAAGTAAAATCTTATAATAAGTTTCTTAATCCAGAAACTTTAACAAAGGCTTATAATTTTGCTTTAAAAGCTCACGAAAAGCAAAAAAGAGATGAAGGATCTCCTTACATAATTCATCCTGTGGCTGTAGCAAATATTTTAACAGAATTAAAATTGGATAGTGCAACAATCGCAACCGGTCTATTACATGACACAATAGAAGATACTCACGCAACATATCAAACTATTAAAGATGAATTTGGTTTAGAAGTAGCCGATTTAGTTGACGGTGTTACAAAAATTTCTGAATTTGAAAATCAAGCTATGTCAAATTCAAAAGCTGAAAATTTTAGAAAGTTAATTTTAGCTACATCAAAAGATATTAGAGTTCTTCTGGTAAAACTTGCTGATAGATTGCATAACATGAGAACAATTAAATTTGTTACAAGTAATGAAAAAAAAATACGCAAAGCAAAAGAAACAATGGAAATATATTCCCCATTAGCTGACAGAATGGGAATGAATAGGATAAGAGATGAACTGGAAGATCTTTCATTTCAAGTATTAAACTTTGAAGCTAGAGAACTAATTAAAAAAAGACTTGATGAAATAAAAGAGAATAGAACAACTAATATTAAAAATGTATCTAATGAATTTAAAGATGTATTAAAAAAAAATGGTCTAGAGTCTGAAATCGTGGGAAGAGAAAAAACACCTTTTTCAATCTGGAGAAAAGTACAAAAAAAAAGAGTTTCGCTTGAACAAATAACTGACATTATTGGTTTTAGAATAATATTAAGCACCACTGATGATTGTTATAAAGCTTTAGGAGTTTTTCATTCAAAATATAATTGTATACCTGGAAAGTTTAAAGACTATATATCTTCACCAAAAATTAACAATTATCAATCTATACATACTGCAATTATTGGTCCAAATAAAAGACCAATAGAAATCCAAATTAGAACAAGACCCATGCACGATTTTGCCGAAAGAGGAATAGCATCTCATTGGAAATATAAATCATCTGAAAAATTTAATTCATTAACTTGGAAAGAATATGACTGGCTAAAAGATTTAGTTGAAATTATTGAAAAAAATGAAAATCCCGAACATTATTTTGAATACACAAAATTGCAAATGTTCCAAGAAAATGTTTTTTGTTTTACTCCAAAAGGAATGATTATCAAATTACCGAAACATGCTACACCAATAGATTTTTCTTACGCTGTACATACAAAAATTGGTGATGCTGCTATAGGATGTGAAATTAACGGAAAAGAAAGTCCATTGCAAAGTACGTTAGTTAACGGAGATGTTGTTAAAATAATTACTTCAAAGAAAGCTTCCCCATCATTACATTGGTTAACATCTACAAAAACAGGCAAAGCCAGAGCTGCAATAAGAAGATATTGGCAATTTAAAGATGGATCTTTATCTACAAAAGTTAAAGAATATAGAACCACACTATGGATTTCGTTAATTGATCAACCAGGTAAGCTGGGTGATGTAACTACAATGATAGGTGAAAATAAAGTTAATATTTCAAGCGTTGAAATGGTAGAAAAAACAGAAAAAGCAATAAATTTTAAATTTAATCTTATAATTAATGACTTGAAGAACTTTACAAAACTTATTAGTGAGCTAAAACAAAAAGAATATAACTTCAAAATTATAAGACACAAAAATAAAAAATATGCTTTCATTAAAAAACTCTTTAGCGGTTTTAAGAAAAACTAATGCATTATTAGAAGGTCATTTTGTACTATCATCAGGATTACATTCACCAAGCTATGTTCAATGTGCAAAATTACTAAGTAATCCATTAAAAGCTAACAAAATTTGTTTATCTCTAAGTAAAAAAATTAAAAAAAAAATTAAAAACATAGATATAATATTATCACCA
>CACKXX010000030.1 GCA_902604265.1 uncultured Pelagibacteraceae bacterium
ACTGCAGTTCCCTCAGTCGAAACATTTGATAATATTAAAAAAGGAAAATTTTTTCATTCAAGATTATATAAAAGATATTTAAATGCAAATCTTCCAAATCATGAAATAATCAATCTAAATACAAGCAACTTAAAAAAAAATTGCTGGATATCCGACAAAACAATTGAAAAAGTAAAAGATCATTTAAATAAAAATGATCAAGTACTTTTTTTTGTAAATAGAAGGGGATTTGCTCCTTATGTTCTTTGTAAAAAATGTTTTAAATCACATACATGCCCAAACTGCTCAATAAATTTAGTTTATCATAAAAAAAAGGAAAATTTAGTTTGTCATTACTGTGGATATACCACAAAATTAAATAGAAAATGTAATGATAATAGAAACTGCGAATATGTATTTAGTGGACCTGGGGTAGAAAGAATTTATGATGAAGTAAAAAAAATTTTTTCAGATAAAAAAATCGCTATTTTTTCAAGTGATACTATGAATAAAAAATCATCTTCGGAAACATTAGAAAAAATAAAAAATAATAAAATTTCAATTTTAGTTGGTACTCAACTTATATCTAAAGGATTTCATTTTCCAAATTTAAATTGCATAGTTGTTGTAGATATAGACTTAACTTTACATGGACATGACTTAAGATCTGCCGAAAAAAATTTACAATTATATCATCAGTTATCTGGAAGAGCGGGAAGAACTGGGAAACCTGCAACAGTATACTTTCAAACTTATAATATTCAATCAGATAAGATATCTCAAATCACTAACTCTAATCCTGATATATTTTTAGAAAAAGAACTAGTTCTTAGAAAAAAAAACAATCTACCTCCTTTTGAAAGATTTATATCGATTATATTAAGTGGAAAAAATCAAAAAAAGATTGAGTCGTTCGCATACGAACTTAAAAAGAAATTGAATGATAATTTAAATGCAAAAATACTAGGACCAGTGATTGCTCCAATATTTAAAATAAATAAAAATTTTAGATATAGAATGTTGATCAGATCTACAAAAACACAAAAAATGCAAAAATCTTTGTCTAACGTTTTAAACAATTTTAGAAATCAAAAAGAAATAAAACTAGCGGTTGATGTTGACCCAATAAGCTTTAATTAATGCCCTAAAAATAAGCTTTTTGACCAATGTGTCGCTTGAAGAGATTAATTTCATATGCTAATTAAATTCAAATTTTACAAAACCTCATAACTAATAGGATATACATTGAGTAACAAAAATAGATTTTCAGATTCTTCTGCAAAAAGCTATTCACAGGCGCTTTATGAGCTTGCATTCGAAGAAAAAAATTTAGATGATGTTGAAAAAGATGTAATGTCACTTCTTAAACTTATTTCTCAAAGTAAAAATTTTAATTCACTAATTAAAGATCCAACGAATAATCAAGATGACCAGATAAATGTTATAAATATAGTTTTTGAAAAATTTAATTTAAATAATTTGTTAAAAAAGTTTTTAAATTTTTTAATATTTAAAAGAAGATTTTTCTATATTGAAAAAATTTTAAAAGATTTTGTAATTATTTGTTCAAAAAATCGTGGTGAAATTTTTGCAAAATTAACTGTAGCTAAAGAACTTAATGAAGATCAAATAAATAAACTAAAAAACGACTTATCACAAAATTTTGGATCAGAAGTAAAATTAAAGTACAATTATGATCCAGACTTAATAGGTGGATTAATTATGCAAGTAGAAAGTGTTATGATTGACACATCTATCAAAAATAAATTACAAAAAATTGAAAACAAAATGATCGAGGCTTAAATGGAAATAAATCCTTCAGAAGTAACAAAAATATTAAAAGAACAAATAAAAAAATTTGGAGACAAAGCAGAAGTAACTGAAGTTGGGCAGGTCCTATCGGTTGGTGATGGTATAGCTAGAATATATGGTCTAGATAATGTTCAAGCAGGTGAAATGGTTGAATTTTCTGATGGCTCAAAAGGCATGGCTTTAAACTTAGAAAGCGATAATGTGGGAGTAGTAATTTTTGGTGATGACAGAGCTGTAAAAGAAGGTGACACAGTAAAAAGAACAGGAGCGATTGTAGATACTCCTGTAGGTAAAGAATTGTTAGGAAGAGTTGTTGATGGATTAGGAAACCCAATTGATGGCAAGGGAGCTTTGGACAAAAGTATTAAAAGAAGCAGAGTTGAAGTTAAGGCACCAGGTATAATTCCAAGAAAATCTGTAAGTGAACCAATGCAATCAGGACTTAAATCAGTTGATAGTTTAGTTCCTATAGGAAGAGGACAAAGAGAATTAATTATTGGAGATAGACAAACAGGAAAAACTGCAGTCGCAATTGATACAATAATTAATCAGAAAAAAATTAATGAATCAAATGATGAAAAACAAAAATTATATTGCATCTATGTTGCAATAGGACAAAAAAGATCTACCGTAAGACAAATAGAAAAATCTTTAGAAGAAGCTGGTGCAATGGAGTATACAACAATAGTTGCAGCAACAGCATCAGACGCAGCGCCACTTCAATTTTTAGCTCCTTACACTGGATGTGCAATGGGTGAATATTTTAGAGATAATGGAATGCATGCTTTAATTATTTATGATGATTTATCTAAACAAGCTGTTGCCTATAGACAAATGTCACTATTGTTAAGAAGACCACCTGGAAGAGAAGCTTATCCTGGTGATGTATTTTATTTGCACAGTAGACTGTTAGAAAGAGCGGCTAAACTTAGCGATGAACACGGAGGAGGTTCTCTAACAGCACTTCCAATTATTGAAACACAAGGTGGAGATGTATCTGCATTTATTCCAACTAATGTTATTTCAATTACAGACGGACAAATATTTCTCGAAACAAATTTATTTAACCAAGGAATTAGACCAGCAATTAATGTTGGTTTGTCTGTATCCAGAGTTGGATCCTCTGCTCAAACAAAGGCTATGAAAAAAGTTTCTGGTTCAATGAAATTAGAACTTGCACAATACAGAGAAATGGCAGCATTTGCTCAATTTGGATCAGACTTGGATGCTTCGACACAAAAATTATTAAATAGAGGTTCAAAACTAACTGAACTTTTAAAACAAAAACAATATTCACCAATGACAGTTGCAGAACAAGTAATTTCGGTTTTTTGTGGTGTTAAAGGTTATTTAGATGATCTTGATCTAAAAGATATTTCAGCATTTGAATCTAAAATAATTGAAAAATGTAAATCTGAAAAGCCAGAAATTTTAGAATCCATTTCTAAATCTGGAAAATTAGAAGAAGACACTGAAAACTTGTTAGTGGAGACTATCAAAGAACTAAAGCAAAATTTTAACTCTTAAATATATGGCTAGTTTAGATGATTTAAAAAAAAGAATTTCTAGTGTTAAATCTACACAGAAAATTACTAAAGCAATGAAGATGGTTGCGGCAGCAAAATTAAGAAGAGCACAAGAAAATGCTGAAAAAGGAAGACCTTATTCTGAAAAAATGAATAATATTATTCTTAATCTTTCAAGCGGAATATCTGATCAGGAAAATGCACCAAAACTTCTTACTGGAACAGGAGAAGAAAAGACTCATCTCTGCGTAGTTATGACATCAGACAGAGGTTTATGTGGAGGTTTTAATACAAATATTATTAAGAAAGCGAAACAATATTTTCAAAAAATATTAAAAGAAAATAAAATATTAAAAATTATAACTGTTGGTTCAAAAGGTTATGATCAATTAAAAAGACAATATAAAGATAATATAATTGAAAAAATTTCATTTAAAGAGTCTAAAAATATTAACTATTTTGACGCAGACAAAGTTGGAAAAATTATAATTGATAGATTTGAGAAAAAAGAATTTGATGTATGCGCAATTTTTTATAACCAGTTTAAAAATGTAATTACTCAAATACCACAAGAACAGCAAATTATACCTTTAAAATCTAATAAAGAAAATGAAACAAGCTCTGGAGATAATTATGAATTTGAACCAGAGGAAGATGAGATTTTAAGTAATTTATTACCTAAAAATATCTCTACACAGGTTTTTAAAGCAATGTTAGAAAATTCAGCAAGCGAGCAAGGTTCAAGAATGAGTGCCATGGATAATGCAACAAGAAACGCAGGTGAAATGGTTGACAAACTTACAATTCAGTATAACAGAAGCCGTCAAGCTGCAATTACTAAAGAATTAATTGAAATAATATCAGGAGCAGAAAGTTTATAATTATGAGAAAAGGAAAAATTACACAAGTTATCGGAGCGGTAGTAGATGTTAAATTCGATGGAGAATTACCTGAAATTTTAACTGCATTAGAATGTGATAATTCAGGTAATAGGCTTGTTTTGGAAGTTGCTCAGCATTTAGGTGAGTTAAGTGTTAGAGCAATTGCTATGGATGCTACCGAAGGATTAAAAAGAGGAGACGAAGTTACAGATACCGGTTCACCAATTAAAGTTCCAGTAGGACCCGAGACGCTAGGAAGAATTATTAATGTTATAGGTGAGCCCATTGATGAAAAAGGTGAAGTTAAAACTAAAGAGAGCTGGCCTATTCATAGAGCAGCACCCGAATTTAACGATCAATCAACAGAAACAGAAATTTTAGTAACAGGAATTAAGGTAGTAGACTTATTAGCTCCTTATGCAAAGGGAGGTAAAATTGGTTTATTTGGTGGTGCGGGAGTTGGTAAAACAGTAATAATTATGGAATTAATAAATAATATTGCAAAAGCTCATGGAGGATTTTCAGTATTTGCAGGTGTTGGAGAAAGAACTAGAGAAGGAAATGATCTTTATCATGAAATGATAGAGTCGGGGGTAATTAAACCTGAGGGACCTGGATCAAAAGCTGCATTAGTTTATGGTCAAATGAACGAACCTCCAGGAGCAAGATCAAGAGTTGCACTTACAGGATTGACTGTTGCAGAATATTTTAGAGATCAAGAAGGTCAAGATGTACTATTTTTCGTAGATAATATTTTTAGGTTTACTCAAGCAGGTTCAGAGGTATCAGCCTTGTTAGGAAGAATTCCTTCAGCTGTAGGTTATCAACCCACTCTGGCTACGGATATGGGTAATTTACAAGAAAGAATTACCACAACTAACAAGGGTTCTATTACATCTGTACAAGCCATATATGTTCCTGCTGATGATTTAACAGACCCGGCACCAGCAACATCTTTTGCTCACTTAGATGCAACAACAGTTTTATCAAGACAAATTGCTGAACTAGGAATTTATCCAGCTGTAGATCCTTTAGATTCAACTTCTAGAATTTTGGACCCTCGAATTGTTGGTGATGAACATTATAGGGTTGCAAGAGAAGTTCAGAAAGTTTTACAAACATACAAATCTTTACAGGATATTATTGCAATTTTAGGAATGGATGAATTATCAGAAGAAGATAAATTAATTGTTGCAAGAGCAAGAAAAATTCAGAGATTTTTATCTCAACCATTTTTTGTTGCCGAAGTTTTTACAGGTTCACCAGGAAAACTGGTTGATTTAGAATCTACCATCAAAGGTTTTGATGCAATTTGCAAAGGTGAATATGACCACTTACCTGAAGCCGCTTTTTATATGGTAGGCACAATTGAGGAAGCAATTGAAAAAGCTGAGAAGATGGCAAAAGATGTCGCTTAATGAGTGAAGAATTTAAAGTTGAAATAGTAAATCCAGAAAGGTCTTTTTTGCTAAAAGAAGATGTTACAGAAGTAGTTATACCTGCTTTTGAAGGGGAAATGGGAATTCTAAAAGATCATATTTCGCTTATTTCTTTTTTAAAGCCAGGTATTATAACAGTTTATTCAAAGTCAGAAGAAGACAAGTATTTTGTTGAAGATGGAATAGTAGAATTCAAGGAGAACAATTTATCAATTCTAACAAGCTCTATTTATAAGATTTCTGATCTTGATAAAAATAAAATAGATCAAATAGTTAAAGTTGCTGAAAAAGAGTCTAGCGAAGAAAATATTGATGATCAAAAAAGATATTTAATTGACCAAAAGATAGAAGTTCTAAAAAATTTAAGTGTAAATTAAGTTATTATTTTAGATACTTCTTGCTTAAGTTTTTTATAAACATTAAGTTTAAAGCTTACAGCTATTTTTGTTAAATCTTTCAAATCAATCCATTTCCAATCTAAAAATTCAGGTTTTTTGGTATGTATATTAATTTCTGAATCATTTCCAACAAATCTCATAACAAACCACTTTTGTATTTGGCCTTTGAATCTACCTTTCCAAATAATTCCTATTAAATGGTTAGGCAATATATAGGTCAATTTTTTATCAATTTCCTTAATTAGCTCTACACTTACAATGCTAGTTTCTTCCTTTAATTCTCTTAAAGCAGCTTCATAATAATTTTCAATTCCATCTACACCACCTTGAGGCATTTGCCAGAAATTCTTAGGATTATCAATTCTTTTTGCAACAAAAACCTTATCTTTATTATTTAGCAAAACTATCCCCACCCCTTTTCTTAAGGGCAATCTAGAAAAATTCTTTTTCATTATACAATTAACCGTTTAGCAATGAGATAGCAAAATTTAGCTGGTTATCAGTTTTTGTTCCAATTCTAAATTCATCTGAGCTTTCACTTACTTCTATATCTGGTATTATACCAGTTCCTGAAATTGATTCTCCCGATGGTAAATAATATTTAGAAATTGTTAATCTTATAGCGCCTTCATTTTTTAACGGTATGATAGATTGAACTGATCCTTTGCCATATGAGTTTTCTCCAATCAAAATTGCTCTTTTGTGATCTTTAAGAGCGCCAGCTACAATTTCAGATGCAGATGCAGATCCATAATTAATTAAAATGACTAAAGTTTTTCCATTAATTATATCTCCTTTTTTTGCAAAATATTTTTTATTTTCATAAGATTTTCTACTTTTGGTAGATACAATCTCACCATTGTCTAAAAAAAAATCTGCAATTTTTACTGCTTGAGAAAGTAATCCTCCAGGATTGTTTCTCAAATCTAGAACATATTTATTAATTTTTTTATTTTTAAATTTTTTTATTTTATCTTTTACCTGTCTTGAACTATTTTCATTAAATGCTGTAAGTCTTATATAGCCAACATTATCATCAATTATTTTTGATTTTACAGATTCTACTACTATAATTTCTCTTATAATTTCAAATGTTAATGCCTTTTTTACTCCTTTTCTTCTAACTGTAATTTCTATTTTCGACCCAACAGGACCTCTCATTAGCTCTACTGCTTCAGATAGAGTTTTTCCTTGAACCTGGACTCCATTTACTTTTACAATATAGTCACCAGCTTTTACACCTTCTCTTTCAGCTGGCGAATCATCCATTGGAGTAATTACTTTCACAACACCATATTCCATTCCTACCTCTATTCCTAAGCCACCAAACTTTCCACTCGTTTCAGTTTCCATTTCTTTAAAAGTATCTGGAGACATGTAAGCAGAGTAAGGGTCTAAAGATTGTAGGACACCATTAATTGCAGCATCCATTGCTTCACCATGATTCACTTCATCTACATATTCTTTATTTATTTTATCTAAGACTTCTCCGAACAAATCAATCTTATCGTAAATATTTTCATCATTAGCTGCAAATGTAATTTTTGAAAAGATAAATAAAATTGCAGCTAAAAATATTACTTTAAATTTTTTTTTCATATAATTATTTTTTCTTTTGGAATTAATTCAGACCATATTTTTTCAAGTTCATAAAATTTTCTTTTTTCTGGATTAAATATATGAACTATTAAATCTATTCCGTCTATTAATTTCCAGTCATTACTATCCTTACCTTCAATTTTACAGTTAATAATTCCATTATTTTGGAATTTTTCTAAAACTTGTTCTGATAGTGCTTGTATATGTCTAGACGAAGTTCCACTTGCAATTATCATATGATCAGCAATTGAAGATTTATTTTTTAAATCAATTGACACTATGTCTATAGCTTTATTCGAATCGAGAGTGCTAATTATTATATTTTTGAGATCCGAAATTTTATCCATTAATCAAACAAATTTTATCAAATTTTTCTTAATTGAGAAGATGAAATATTTACTTTTTTAAATTTTACAAATTTTAAACCTTTATTGTTTAGTTTTGTAAAAGCCATAGATTTTAAAGATTTTGATTTATAATTTTTTCGATCAAAAACTAAAATTTTACATTTTGACGAAATTTCTTTCCATTTATGCCACTTATGGAAAGT
>CACKXX010000031.1 GCA_902604265.1 uncultured Pelagibacteraceae bacterium
GGAATAAAATTAGTCTTATATTCTTTTTGTTAACTAAAAATCTTATTTTAAAATAATCAAAACTTTTGCCAAGATTATCAAATGCAAATATAAATCTATTTTCCAAAAAATGGTTGAATTCATTAGGATTTTCAGGGCAAATAATTTTAATATTATATTTTTTTTCATATAAGTCATGATTCAGATCATATTTTTTTTTTTTGTTTTGAATTTTATAAAAATTTACAAAATAAAATTTTTCATATTTTTTTGGTAAATTTGTAATTAACTCCTCATAGATCAAAAAAATTTTTTCTAATTCTAAACCTGAAAAAAAAATACAAACTGTATTTTTCATAATTTATATTTCATTTTATTTATATAAATGTCTCCATATTTTGGCATGGTTTTGTCCTAAAAGTGTACCATCTGCATTACAATCAGAGCATGGCTTCTCACATCGTTTACCATTCAATAAATTTTTTCTGAATTTTGTCATACTATTACCTTTCCATATCTCGATAATACTTTCTTGCATCATATTTCCCATTGCTCTTCTTCTTTGCCAGTCTTGTGGGCATAAAAATACATCTCCATTCCAATCTATTAAAAATTGATAAGTAGGATAATAACAAATACCATGAACAGAATTATCTAGTTGATTTCCAATTTTTACAGTCCCTGTTCTATTTGTAAGTTTTACTCCAAAATTTTGAGAATCATCGTACCATCTATCCCTAAGTATTACAAAATCTTCTGGTACCTTTGAAATTTTAATTATTTTTTTAAATTTTTCTATTTGTTCTGGTCCGTCATACATACTTATTAAACATCTGCCAGCTTTTGCATCATAGAGTTTTTTTAACATTTTAGAATTTAAAACATCCCCATTAGTAACAACTTCTACATTTGATACTTTTGAAAGCTTTTGAGTAATATATTCAATGTCTTTATGTAGTAATGGTTCTCCGTATCCGCATAGTGCAATTGACCCGTTATAACCAATTTTTTTTAAATCATTATGTAATTTATCAATCAGTTTTCTACTCATTTTCATATAAGTATCTGGAGCTATCGATTCGTCTGCCTTAGGACAAAAAGAGCAAGTTCTATTGCAAACATCTATTAAACTTAATTCAATCCAAGTTGGCAATGGCAAACCATCATAATGTTTAATTCCATCATCAACTATTAATTTCCTTCTATTAATATTCTTTTTAATTGTTTCTTTTGGATCCAAAGAAATTGGAGGTTTATTATGGCCAATTTTTTTCATAGTAATTCGTAATCAATTTTTTTTATTTTGCTATTAATATTTTGATTTCCTTTTTTATTTTTTTTTTGTAGGTTATCATTTTCTACTTCCATTTTAAGCTCATCATATTCTTGCATTTTTTTTTTCATAAAGTTAATAGTCAGTAACGTTTTAGATGAAATACCTTTTGGAGTTAAAATATAAAAATAATTAATTTTTTTTTTATTTTTTTTAAAGTTTTGAATTTTAATCAAACCTTTTTTCTGTAATTCTTTGAGGCAATAATTTAGTTTTCCTAGGCTAAAACCTAATTCTTTAGCCATTTTTCTTTGAGATAGCTCTGACTTACTACCTATTTTTCTTAGAATTTCAAAATGCTCCTCGTTTGTTTTTTTTTGTAAGTTCACAATTTATACAATAACGTTCATTTAATGAACGGTAAAGATATATATTTTGTTATAAGAATATTTAAATCTTTATCTTATATTTATTCAAGATTTCTTTGCCTTTTTTGAATGAACTAAAATCAACTATGTCATCTGTCTCAATGGTAATTTTGAACTTTTCCTCTAAGTTTGAAATCAATGTCATATGACCAATTGAGTCCCACTCAGGTATATCATTGTATTTTAATGTTTCTTCAACTTTACTTTCATCTATTCCCAGTCCTTCAACGAATGCAGATTTATATGCTTCTAAATTGCTCATTACAAATTTTTTTTAATATCTTCTATAATTTTTTCTGGAACAAGTCTATTAATTTTTTTTAAATATTTATATGAACCACTCTTAGAATAATTATCTTGTACTCCAAGCCTCAATAATTTTGACGTCTTGCTATCTTTAGAAATTGTTTCAGCAACTGCGGAACCTAGACCACCAATAATATTATGTTCCTCGATCGTTACAATCAATTTTTTATTTTTAGCATGTTTTATAATTGCTTCTTCGTCTAATGGTTTAATTGTATGCATATTGATTATTGTTGAACTCAAATTTTCGTTTTTCAAAATTTCTGCTACTTCAATACATTCATTTAAAATTGATCCAGCAGAAATAATTAATATATCTTTACCTTCATTCAATAAAATTGATTTTCCAATTTTAAAATCATAATCTTTTTTATTTATTATTGGATTATTTGAACCTCCAGTTAGTCTGATATAACAGCTACTTTGATCATTTAACGAAGCCTCTACTGCTTTTATAGTTTCTAAGCTATCAGAAGGAGAAATAATTTTTAAGTTTGGAATTGATCTTAATATTCCGACATCTTCTATACAACAATGTGTAAAACCTAAATTACCTAAAACAAGTCCACTTGCTAAACCAACCATAGTTATTTTTTCTTTCATATAGCCTAGGTTTACTTTTATTTGTTCGCAACATCTAATTGCTTGGAAAGGTGCAAATGTTGTTGTAACAACTTTAAATTTTTCAGAAGCAAGACCAGCTGCCACACCTATCAAATTTTGTTCAGCAATACCTAAATCTAGATAATTGTCGGGATATTGTTTTCTAAATCTATCCAGCCCTGCCGATGTAGAGACATCACAAGTTAAAATCATTAAATCATTATATTTTTTTATTAAATCTAACATAGACAATCCAAATGTGGCCCTAGGCCCTATTGAAGACCATAGTTTTATATTTTTTTCATTAATTTCCATCTTTGGTTTCTATTTCTCTAATTGCATCATTGTATTTTTTTTCCGTTAGTATTGCGTGATGCCATTCATTATTATTTTCTGTTAACGAAAAACCCTTACCTTTAATTGTGTTTGCTAAAATTAATTTTGGTTTATCAAAAGAATTGGATTTATCAAAACAGCTTTTTATTTTAAATATATCATGACCATCAATTTCTAAAACTTCCCAACCAAAACTTTTCCACTTTGCTGATAAATTTCCCAAATCCATTATCTCTTTATTAGATCCTGTTTGTTGAAAATTATTTTTGTCAATTATTGCATAAAGGTTTTTTAGTTGAAACTTAGGTGCCGACATAGCAGCTTCCCAAACTGAACCCTCATTACATTCACCATCACCTAGTACGACATAAACATTATAATCATCATTCTTTTTTCTAGAAGCAATAGATAAACCTATGCCTATTGATAAACCCATTCCCAAAGATCCGTTTGAAAAATCTATTCCAATATCTCTATTTTTTACAGGGTGGCCTGCTAAATTGGAATTATCTTTTTCAAATGTTTCTAACTCTTTATCAGATATTGATCCAATTAAGTTCAGGGCACAGTAGTAAGCTAAACAAGCATGACCTTTGCTTAAAATAAATCTATCCCTATTTTTTTTTTTAGTAAAATTTTTTATTTGATATTTAAATAATACGGAAATTAAGTCAGCGATTGATAATGCTCCACCTATATGGGCACTTGCAGAACCTGCAAGGAAAGCTGTATGCAAAATTTTTTTTCTAAGATCCTTGCTAAATTTTTTTATTTCGTCTACCCGTTCCATTTACATTCCACCATCTGCTCTTATTGCCTGTCCTGTAATATAGCTTGAGAGATCAGATGCTAAAAACAGTGCGACATTAGCTATCTCTTCAGGCTCTCCGCATCTATTAAGAGAAGTTTGAGATGTAATTTGGTCAACGACTTTATCAGGAGTATTTTTTTTCATCATATCAGTTTTGGTTAAACCAGGAGCAATAGAATTGACTCTAATATTATATTTTCCTAATTCTCTAGACAAAACTTTAGACTGGCCATTAATTGCAGCCTTTGTTGATACATATGCGCTTCTGCCTTCATTTCCATCTATTGCGGAACTTGAAGAAATAAAGACTATACTTCCTTTTTTATTTTTAATCATAGATTTCAAAATTAGCTGTGTAAATAGTATTTGAGAAAAAAAATTTATATTAAATAATTCTTTATATTTCTCAATTGATGTCATTTGAAATATTGAGGTATCAATTGATCCGGCGTTATTAATCAAAATATCTATATTTATATTATTTGAAAGAATATTTTTTCCAGCATTTTTTACACTTTCCTCATCACTTAAATCAATTTGAATTGGGTATATTTTATTTTTATATTTCGCTTCTAATTCTTTAGTAATTTTTTTAAAATTTTCATCTAATGATCTAACACATGCGAAAATATCTGATCCGTTTTTTGAAAATTCTTCTAATATTTTTTTTCCTATACCCCTGTTACACCCAGTTACGACCGAGGTTTTATTCTTTAGCAACATTATTCAATAAAATCTTCTTTTGAAAAAATATCTTTAGCAAGTGCTGGTTTAAAAATCGTCTGTCCACTTTTGGTCATAAAATTACTAATAAATGACTTATCCTCACCAGCTAAACAAAGGTCACTGTGATTGTTAAAATATTTTATACTAAAACCAAATTTTACAATTTCTGCTAAACTTTGTTCAAAAATGTTTCCAATTTTAATATGCACATAAGGGCAGACCAATACATCTCCAATTGGAGTAACATATAATCTATTTACAGTTGTGCAGCCTAAAATCTTTTCGTGATTCCTGTCAAATGGATTCCATACATTTCTAACTAAATTCTTATACTCTTTTCTAATTTTTCTGAGATATTCTCTATCTTTATCATCACAAATTATATTTTCAGCATTTTGCCACATACCTGATGGCACTGCTACGTTAAGAAGTGTTTTATATCTTTTCTTTTTTGAATAATCTAATAATTGCTTAAAGTGTTCAGTATTTGCATTATAATGACCTACAGTAATATTTAAGTAAGGATCCATTCCTGCATTTCTTACGTGTTCAAGTGCTGCTATAGCTCTCTTCCAAGATTCTTTCCTTCCTCTTATCTCGTCATGGATTTTTTCATCCATACTATCAATGCTCACTGAAACTCTACTTACTTTATATTCAGCTAGTTTTTTTGCCATTGATTCATCTAAATAATATCCATTAGTTGTTAAATACAGATAAAATCTTTCTGGTTTGATTGCCTCTAAAACTTGAAATAATTTTTTTGGTTGTAAAAGAAGCTCTCCTCCTTGTAAATCAAATTCAAAATAACCGAGTTCATCTGCTTGATCAGCTAATTTTCTTATAGCTTCTAAATCTAAATATTCTTTTACATGATCTCCTTTTGGTGAGTTAGTAAAACAATATTTGCATCTCAAATTACATGCATTATTAAAATTTAAATCTATACCTCTAGTTTTAGTTCCAACCTTTCCATCATTTTTTTGTACATAGTCATAAAAATCTTTTAATTTTTTAACCAATCTTGGTTTATTTAAAAGTGAGGAAGCTATCGGCATAATTATTTTTTTAAAGTATAAGATTTTACCATATCTGGCAATATTAAAGTAAATTTAGCTTTACATGCCAAATCTTTTTCTAAATAACCGAAACCTTCTATATTAGCAACTCCTCTTTTAAATGATTTAATATATGTTTCCATTAATAATTTTGACTCAGGAACTATTTTTTTTGAAAATTTTAAATCAGTTGCTGATGATATATAAAAAATTTTATTTTTTAGTCCTGGCAAAGTAACTAGAGCCAATGATGACATTTGTACAAGAGATTCAATTTGCAACATTCCTGGAACGTTTGGATCTGAGGGCCAATGTACCTTGAAAAACCATTCATCCTTTTTAAATTCTTTAAAACCTTTGGCGCTTATCCCAGGAATAATTTCGGTTGCATAATCTACAAATAAATATGGATCTTTATTTTGCTGAAATTCTAATATTTCTAATTTATTTAAAGTTACTTTATTCAAAATATTTAATCCTACTTAAAATATTAATTATATCATATCCATCCCAAACAAGATTCATATTTAAACCTGAGCCTATTGGTACCACTCTATCAATACCTTTAATATTATTATCAACTATTAAATTTAAAAAATATTTTTTATCAAATCCATAATACGTAAGAGTTTGAAATTTATTATTAATAAATTTAGAAAAATGTTTTAAATCTTGAGTATAGTATTGATAAAAATATCCCCATTTTCCTCTTAGTTGATCTAAATTTTTAGGTAGTTTTTTTAAATCTATTACATATAAACTTTGGGAAAAAATTTTTCCCGATAAAAAATAGTCTTTTGTCATATCTATACAATATTTATTATATTTTTCAGTAATAGCATTCATAGGAATTTTATATTTTGATAAAATATAATTATTCAATTCATTCCAAAACATATTTTGTTTTTTTTTACCATACCAAAGAATAAAGTGTGGAGAAGAACAAGCATTTTGATCAGCTACGTAAGTATCATTATAAAATAATCTAGCAATTTTTTTTATTTTTTCGTTCGATAATGAATTTATTTTATCTAAATTCATTACTGAAAGAGAATATCTATCTCCAAAAGTTATTTCATTTGATAGAGGTTTAAGCCTATGTTCTCTAACTGTATCAATTGTTCTATCGCCTCCCCAAATAATTCTAAAATCACATTGGGACGATAATACGGAATTTATTTTATCAAACTTTTCGTTTTGGTAACTAATAATAGAAATATTTTCAGAAAGTTTTTTAAACTTTTTTATATTTAAAAGTTTATTGATAAAATTACATATTATAGTTGTCTGATAAAAATTTTTTGATGGAACTTTAACAATATTACTATTTCCGCTAAGAAGTCCAAAAACGAGAGAATAAAAAAAATTTGTTGGAACGTTTGATGGAGTTATATGAAATAATAGACCATGACCAATTCGAAAATTGTTTGATTTATTTAAATTTTTCATTTTTAATATATTTCTTTTTGAACACCAGAAAGCTAATGCTACTAGATCAGTATATTTTTTTGCAAATTTTGCTCGCATTATTAATCCAGAAAGTGAAATAATAAATTCGCAAACATTATCATCAAATGGTTTAAAAGATTTGTCAGAAATCTTTTTTCCTCCAGCTAATATCTTTAGATCTAGTTTTTGTAAATCAAACGTCACTACAACCTCTTATTTCAGACTTTTCAACTCTTCCATATATTTTAAAACTTTTTCCTTTGTGTTTTATTGAGCAATTATTATTAACTATTTCTCCTATATCATCGGTAAGAATATTGTGTCCTGGATAACTTTTGGGTAATAATGATAATAATTGAACAAATCCTTTTCCTTTTTTAACTATTTCCAATTTTTCATTTCTTATAAATACATTGGAGTATTCTGAGCATACAAAATTGTTACATTTCTGGCACTCAAAAAAAATTGAACCAACTTGTTCTATTAATCCATAATAATTATAAATTTCATTTAATTTAAATTTTTTATAAAATATTTTTTTAAATTCAATATTTGATATCTTTTTGTCTTCTAGTTTTTTCCATCCTCCACCATGGATTAAAATTGCATTTTCTAGATTAATATTTTTTTTTAATTTATTGATAAAAAAATCGTAAATTTCAAAAGTAAAACCAAAAATTAGAAATTTGTCTCTTGAATGATCTTTTAAAAACTTGTCTAACCTAGTCATCTGCATTTTATTATCTTCATCAATTAAAAAAGTATGATTGCTTCCAAAAATTGAAAAGCCTAGAATAGCTGCATATTTAGCATCTAAATTATTTTTAATAGTTTTTGGATTTTTTCCAACAACTAACATTGGTAATCTTTTTTTACCAAAATTATTTTCAAAAATTTCTTTTAGAACTTTTCTTTGAGAAATTGAATTTTCGATATCTAAAAAAATTCTCGATCTTTTTTGGGAAGAAGTTCCTGATGATGAAAATATCTTATATATTTTATTTTCAGGAATGCTTTTTAATTCTAATTCTTTAAATATGCTTGTTGTTAAA
>CACKXX010000032.1 GCA_902604265.1 uncultured Pelagibacteraceae bacterium
ATTGTGTTCTCCAAATTATTTCATTTAATAGGGCTAAAGCAAAAAAGAAATAAACCCATCTTAGGTTTAGGATTTGCCAACCTTCATCAGTTAGTTGTATAGATTTACCAAGCATTTTTTTTAAAATTGGCTCATTTGTAAAAAATTTTCCAAATAACAACCCTAGACCAAATAGTACATTTATAATTGTTGGTTTTATATAAATAAAAAGAGGATTATCAAAGTAGATTGTAAGTCCTCCAAATAAAGTAATAAATATTCCACCTAGTAAAGGGACCATTGGAATTTTTTTTTCCAAAATCCATACAACAATTAAAGATATTATAGTTGCAACTATGAATGGAGGAATAGCAACTATTAAATTTTTTTCATTTTTGTAATAAAAACTAAAAAAAACTAATAAAGGTCCAAAATCAGTGATAAATTTAATAAATGATTTATTCACAGCGATATATTAACACAATAAAAAAACTTTAATAATTTTTTTATTGATTTTTTTATTTAAATACCCATATTTAACTTGTGAGTATTCAGAAAGCTAAATTTTCAATTGGAGACATTGTAAAGCATAAACATTTTGACTTTAGAGGTGTTATTTACGATGTTGATTTCGAATTTAATAATTCTGAAGAATGGTACCAATCAATACCAAAAAATGTAAGACCAAGAAAAGACCAGCCTTTTTATCATCTTCTGGCTGAAAACGATGATGTGACCTATGAAGCTTATGTATCAGAGCAAAACTTGTTATATGATGATTCTGATGAACCAATTAAACACCCTCTCATAAATGAGATATTTTCAGGAAAAAAGGGTTCAACTTACTTTAAGCCTTCAAATTAATATATAGCCAACATTTTAACACAATTAATTCAAAACTTAGACATATCAAAGGTTTACAAATAATTATATTCTGATCAAGGATACTTTATTAATCCCTTATTTATCTCCCTCTGTATTCTTGATCGGAATAGTCTCAAAAAAAAATTCAACAAAGTAAATTTTTATATATATAATTCTTAAATGTTAAAAAATTTTGAGCCAAATAAAATCTTTTCAATAACATCCAAAGCACCAAAATATGTATTGATTGTTTTTATAATTATAATTTCTATTGGATTAGTTGAAGCACTATTTATTTCACCTGAAGATTATATTCAAAGTCATTCAGTAAGAATAATGTACGTTCATGTACCTTCTGCATGGATTGCATTAGGTACTTTTTCAATTATTGCAATTTTATCATTTGTAATAATAATTTTTAAAAATAAGTCTTTTATATTAATTGCGAAAAGCTTAGCTCCATCTGGTTTAGTATTTAATATAATTGCTTTAGTAACAGGATCTATTTGGGGAAAGCCAACCTGGGGAACTTGGTGGGCATGGGATGCAAGAATTACTTCTATGTTAATTTTGGCTTTATTTTATATTATCTATATCTTGGCTTGGAGAATTTATGATGATAATGAAAAAGTTTATAAAATAACTTCGTTGATTGCAATATTAGGAGTTATTAATGTTCCAATAATTAAGTATTCAGTTGATTGGTGGTCAACATTGCATCAACCTGCCTCTATAAATATATTCGCAAAAACTTCAATACACAGTTCTATGATGATACCTTTGGCTTTAATGACTGCGTCATTTGCACTATTCTCTATCCTGATTTTTTTGATGAAATATAATACAGAACTGATAAAAATTAAAAATAAAGGATTAGATAGATTATGATAAATGATATTATTTCAATGAATGGTTATGGGATTTATGTTTGGTCTGCATTTGCATTTACATTGATTAGTTTCGGAGTTCTATATACAGCAATTAAAGTTCAGCTTATTAAAGAAAAAATTAAATTTGATGCTAAATATTTAAATTTAAATTCTAATAAGAAAAAAGCTTTTAGAGCACAAGAAGCCTATAAAGGAATTTTAGCTAGCAATTCAGTTTCAAAAATTTAACTTTAATTATCCATGTATGGTAAAAAAGTTAAATTAAGGTTATTGTTTTTATCATTTATTTTTATAATTGTAGCTCTCTCTGTTTTTTTAATCCTAAAATCATTGGAAGAAAATGTAGTTTATTTTATTTCTCCAACTGAAATTAAAAATTTACCTGAAATTGATAATAAAAAAAGAATTAGAGTTGGAGGAATGGTTAAAAAAGAAACAATTCAATTAAATCAAAATAAAATTAGTTTTGTAATAACTGATTTCAAAAATGATATAAATGTTACTTATTCTGGTGCTGTACCCAACTTATTTGCAGAAGGAAAAGGAGTTGTTGCAGAAGGTTACTTAAATGATCGTAGTTTTTTTGATGCTAAAAAAATATTAGCTAAACATGATGAAAATTATATGCCACCAGAAGTTAAAGAAGCCTTGGAGGCAAATAAGTGATTTCAAGTCATATAGGATACTATTCACTTATATTAGGCTTTGTTATTTCAGTAAGTTTACTTTTTTACTCAATTTTTTGTTTAAAAAAAAAAAATCAAAACATAAATCAAAATATTTTTTCACTATTATTTATGCAGTTTTTTACTGTCGTAATAAGTTTTATATCACTCGTTTATTCTTTTGTTATTTCGGATTTTAGTAATGCAACTGTTTATAATAATTCACATTCAACAAAACCATTATTTTATAAAATTACAGGGACATGGGGTAATCATGAAGGAAGTTTATTGCTTTGGCTGTTAGTTTTAACTTTATTTATATTATTGTTTATTATTTTTTCAAAAAAGCAACCTACAAAATATAGAATTCTATCTATTTTTTTTCAACAAATTATTATTTTAGGATTTTTTTTATTTTTACTCTTAACCTCAAATCCATTTAACTTTTTATTTCCAGTTCCAAATGAAGGACTTGGTTTAAATCCAATTTTACAAGATCCTGCTTTAGCAATCCATCCTCCAATTTTATATTTAGGTTATGTTGGATCTTCAATAATCTTTTCTGCTTCTTTGGCATCATTAATTCAAAATAATATTAATAAAGAATGGGCAACTCATATAAAAAAATGGATTCAAATTTCCTGGTTCTTTTTAACAATTGGAATTTTATTAGGATCAATATGGGCTTATTATGAATTGGGATGGGGAGGGTTCTGGTTTTGGGATCCAGTTGAAAACGTTTCTCTAATGCCATGGTTATGTTTAACTGCTCTATTTCATACAGTTATAGTATTGGAGAAGAGAAACCTTCTAAGGTCATGGACATTAATACTTTCAATAGCAACATTTACATTTAGTATGATTGGAACTTTTTTAGTTAGATCTGGAATATTAAATTCAGTTCACACATTTGCGAATGATCCAGAAAGAGGAGTATTTATTTTGATATTTCTATTTTCATTAATCTTTTTATCTATAATTTTGTTTTTTATTTATCAAGTGAATGAAAACAATACCGAAAAAAATTTTTTTCTAATTAGCAAAGAAACATCAATTTTAATAAATAATTGGTTTATGATGTATTTTTTATCTGTTGTTTTAATAGGAACAACTTATCCAATATTTTTAGAAGTCATAACTAATGAAAAAATTTCCATAGGTCCTCCATTTTTTAATAAACTTATAATTCCATTTTTAATAATTTTTTTAATTTTTATGGCATTAGGTCCTAATTTAAAATGGATTAAAGATAATTATAAAAATATAAAATATTCAAAAATTATTTTATTTTTTGTATGTATTTTAATATCTTTTTATATAGTTAGAAAAACTTCATCCGAAATTTTATTCTCTTCTATTTTAGGTGGAGCTGCTTTATATCTATTATTTATCAATATCAGAGAATTTTTAAGCAAAAAGAATAATACTTCCCAAACTATTTCACATCTTGGGTTTGGTTTATTTGTATTAAGTATTCTCTTAAATAGTTTATTTTCTGATGAATTTTCTGCGAATATGAAAATAGGGCAAGAATTAATTTACAAAAAAGAACAAATAAAGTTTTTAAAAATTAAATCATTAGATAAAGAAAATTATAAGTCTGTTATCGCAAATTTTGAGATAAAAGATGAAAAAAAGAATATAACTTTTTTGTATCCAGAAATTAGAATTTATAATCAACCAAATATACTAACTAGCGAAGCAGATATAAAAACAACTGTTTTTTTAGATAAATTTATAGTCATAAATTTACTTAAGGGAGAAGAAATTTTTAATGTTAGATATCAAACAAAACCATTTATGATTTGGATTTGGATATCAGTTTGTTTAATTTCAATTGGAGGAATTTTGGGTATATTTAAAAAAACTAATATATGAAAAAAAATATTTTTTATTTATCTATATTATTATTTTTCATATTTATTTTTAGCATATTCTATATAGGCTTAGATAAACCTAATTTTTATAAACCAACAGAAGTAAGAAATAAAAATTTAGAAGAGTTTACTAGTACTGGACTATTTTCGAATAAACAATTTAACTCCAAAGATATTATTGAGAATAATAATTTTACGCTGATAAATATATGGGCATCTTGGTGTATCCCTTGCCGGTCAGAACATTCAATGCTTATGAGCTTAAGCAAAAAAACAGACTTAAATATTATTGGTTTAAACTACAAAGATAAAAAGAATAATGCAGTTAAATTTTTGGATGAATTAGGTGACCCTTTTTCACAAAATTTAATTGATCCAGACGGGATTATATCTATTTCACTTGGAGCTTATGGTGTTCCTGAAAGTATTCTTTTAAATAATAAATCAAGAGTAATTAGAAAATATATTGGCCCTTTAACAAGTGATAATATTTCAGAAATTATAAAAATAATTCAATGATTAGACTAATTAAGCTTATACTACTTATATCATTTTTTATTCTATGTTTTCAAAAACTCGCAGTATCAAATAATGTTTCATCTGAAGTTGATAAAATTTCTAAAAATCTTAGATGCTTAATTTGTCAAGGACAATCAGTTTATGACTCTCAATCAGATTTTGCATTAAGTATGAAAATATTAATTAGTAAAAAAATAAAAGAAGGAAAATCGGAAAAACAAATTTATGACTATTTAAAAAATCAATATGGTGAGTGGATTGTATATGATCCTGAGTTCAATAAAAAAAATCTCATACTATGGGCATTTCCATTGATTTTATTTATTTTTGGGGGTCTGTTAATTTATAGAAAAGTGTTTATTAATTAAGGATAAATGAAACAAACATTAAAAATTATATTAAATTTATTTTTATTTTTTTTACTATTAGTTCCGACGCATAGTGAAGAAAAAAAAGAAAATTTTGATGAACATCAACTAAACTTTTATACTGGTATGTTTGATTTTAGTGATGATGGACAAAGAGCTGCTTTATTTGGGTTTGAACATCAAAATGAAAATTTAGTTAGGGATAGTTTTTTGGGAACTTTGTCTCCTGTATCAGGTTTTATGTTAACTGAAAATAATGCAGCTTATGCATATACGGGAATTCAAGCTCAATATAGTTTGGGTAAATTAAATATTATTCCCTCTTTTACACCAGGTATATATGGAAAAGGTGATGGAAAAGATTTAGGGCATGCGATTGAATTTAAAAGTGAAATTCAACTCTCTTTTGACATATTCTCACAAAGTGAGCTAGGAATTTCATATAATCATATATCTAATGCGAGTTTAGGCGAAAAAAACCCAGGGGCAAATAGTTATATATTCAATTTTCTTAAAAAGTTTTAATTTTATTTATGAAATTAAAAGACTGTTATAATTTTAATGATTTTAGAAAATTAGCGAAAAAAAAATTACCCTCTCCAATTTTTCATTATATCGACGGAGCTGCTGACGATGAAATTACATATAAAAGAAATACAAGTTCATTCAATGATGTTGATTTAGTTCCAAATGTATTAAGAGGGGTTGAGAATGTCGATTTATCAACTACAATTTTTGGAAAAAAACTTGATCTACCTTTTTATCTTGCACCTACAGCACTTCAAAGACTTTTTCATTATGATGGAGAAAGAGCTGTTGGAAAAGCTGCACAAAAATTTAACACAATGTTTGGTGTTTCAGCACTAGCCACTGTGAGTGTAGAGGAAATATCTTCCATAATTGACACTCCAAAAATGTTTCAGTTTTATTTTCATAAAGACAGAGGTTTAAACGATTCTTGCTTAGAAAGAGCAAAAGCGGCTAAATTTGATGTCATGGCTTTAACAGTTGATACAATAACTGGTGGAAATCGTGAAAGAGATTTAA
>CACKXX010000033.1 GCA_902604265.1 uncultured Pelagibacteraceae bacterium
TACTTGCAATTTTTGATAACAAACCTTTAAAATTTAAATTTCATCATTTATTGAGTTCAAATTCAACTTATTTAGATAAAGATTTTGAAGAGAAAACAAAAATATTTAAAAATATTAATTCATATTTTTCTTATTTTAAAAAATTAAATATAATTATTGATAACGATTTAAGAAAAAAATATATAAAACGAAAATTAACAGATCTTTCCAATAAAAAAAACCTTCAAATAAATATTAATGAAAAACTTTTAAATGAAGTTACTGATATTGTTGAAAAACCTAAAGTAATCTTCTGCACATTTGATAAAAAATATTTAAGTATACCAAAAGAAATTATAACAATAACAATGCAGCATCATCAAAGATATTTTCCAACTTTTGATAAAAAAGATAATTTAACAAATAATTTTTTTGTTGTAGCAGATATGCTAGACCCAAAAGGTTTAGTTAAAATTGGAAATGAAAGAGTAATCGATGCTAGGCTAAGTGATGCAGAATTTTTTTGGACAAAAAATAAATCACAAAATTTGTTAAAGCAAATATCTAAATTAAAAAATATAAACTATTTTAAAGGTTTAGGAAGTTATTACGACAAAGTTCAAAGAATACGAAAATTAAGCAGTGTTATTTCAGATGAATTATTAATTAGTAAAGAAAAAATAGAAATTGCTTCTTCAATATGTAAAGTGGATCTGCTCTCAGATCTTGTTGGAGAATTTCCAGAATTACAAGGTATATTAGGAGGCTATTTTGCTGAAGCACAGGGTTTTGAAAAAGAAGTTTGTATAGCTGTTAGTGAACATTATTTACCAACAGGATTAGAAAGTAAGATTCCAAAAAAACCTTATAGTATAGCATTATCTTTGAGTGATAAGTTGGATTCTCTTGTAGGCTTTTTTGGTTTAAACTTAAAACCTTCAAGCTCAAAAGATCCGTATGCTCTAAGAAGATCAGCAATAGGTTTGTTAAAAATGATTCTTGAAAATAATAAAGAGCTAAAATTAAGAGATTTAATTAATTATAGCTGTCAATTATATAATGAACAAAATATTAATTTTAATTCAAAAAATGTTCAAAAAGATCTCTCAGAATTTTTTTATGATAGATATAAAAATTTTATGAAAGAAAAAGAAATTAGAAATGATATTATTGAAAGTGTAACTTTGAATTATAATATTGATAATATTTTGAAAGATTATAAAAAAACTTTAACTTTAAATAAATTAATTTCAAAAGAAACTGGAAAAGATTTGATGTTTAGTTATAAAAGAGCATCAAATATTATTTCTAACGAATTGAAAAATGAGAAAATAGAACTAACAGGATCAGCAGATCCAGGACTATTTAAAAACGAATTTGAAAAAACACTTTATAAAAAAATTCATGAAATAAGAAAAGATTTTACGAACATTGGCAGAGACAGAGACTATGAGGGTATATTAAAAACATTGTCATTAGCAAAAAAAGAAGTAAATGAGTTTTTTGATAATGTAATAGTAAATGATAAAGATGAATTAATTAAGAAAAATAGGCTAGAACTTTTACAAATGTTATGTAAAAGCTTCGATAATTATTTAAATTTTTCAAAAATAGAAAGCTTATAATGAAAAAATTAGTTTTAAATTTTAAATCAAAAGATTCAAAAAAATTAAAATTTCCAGAAAATATATTAGGCGGCAAAGGAGCAAATCTTGCTGAAATGGGAAGACTTGGATACCCTGTTCCTTTAGGATTTACTATTTCTACAGAGGTTTGTGATCTATTTTATAAAAATAATAAAAAAATTGATCCAAAAATTTTAAAAAGTATAAAAGATGAAATAAAAAATATTGAAAAAGATTCAGGTAAAAAATTTGGTGATTTAAAAAATCCTTTATTAGTTTCAGTTAGATCTGGCGCCAGAATTTCAATGCCTGGAATGATGGATACGATATTAAATTTAGGTTTAAATGACAAAACTGTTCTAGCTCTTGCTAAAAAAACTTCAAACCCAAGATTTGCTAAAGATAGCTATAGAAGATTCATTCAAATGTATGCCAGCGTTGTAATGGGTGTCGAAAGTTACAATTTTGAAGAACTTATTGAGAATTATAAACTAACCAAAGGAGTTTTGTTAGATACTGATTTAGACGACAATGATTGGAATGGTTTAATTAAAGATTTTAAGAACGTTGTGAAAGAAAAAACAAAGAAAGAATTTCCTCAAGACGTTAACGAGCAGTTAATAGGAGCTATAAAAGCAGTATTTTTATCTTGGCAAAGTAATAGAGCAAAAGTTTATAGAAAACTTAATAAAATACCTTCTGACTGGGGAACAGCAGTCAATGTCCAGTCAATGGTATTTGGAAATATGGGCCAAGATTGTGCAACTGGTGTAGTTTTTACAAGAAATCCATCAACAGGTAAAAAGGAAATTTATGGTGAATATTTAATTAACGCTCAGGGAGAAGATGTTGTTGCTGGAACAAGAACACCACAATATATAACAAAAAAAGCTAGAATTGAAGCTAGGTCAAAAGAAAGCTCAATGGAAGAGTTAATGCCTACTGTTTTTAAAAAATTATATAAAATTTTAAAAAATTTAGAAAAACATTATAAAGATATGCAGGATGTTGAGTTTACAGTTGAAAAAAATAAACTTTGGATATTACAAACAAGATCTGGAAAAAGAACAGCAAAATCTGCCGTCAAAATTGCAGTTGATATGGTTAAAGAAAAATTAATTTCAAAAAAAATTGCTGTCAGAAGAATAGATCCACATTCTCTAGATACACTTTTACACCCTACTTTAGACGAAAAGAGTAAAATAAATGTTATTGCAAAAGGTTTGCCAGCTTCACCTGGCGCAGCAAGTGGAAAAGTAGTTTTTTCATCTGATGAAGCAGAAAGACTTAATGAAATGATGCAAGACACAATTTTAGTTAGATTAGAAACTTCACCAGAAGACATACACGGAATGCATGCTGCAAAAGGAATACTAACTTCAAGGGGAGGTATGACAAGTCACGCAGCAGTAGTTGCAAGAGGGATGGGAAGGCCATGTGTCTCAGGTTCAAGTGAAATTGATATTAATTATGATAAAAAAATTTTTAAAACTAGTTCTATAGAGATAAAGGAAGGTGATTTAATTACAATAGATGGATCAACAGGAAGAGTCATTCAAGGAGAAGTTCCAAAAATAAAACCTGAAATTTCAGGTGATTTTTCTAAATTAATGAGATGGGCAGATAGTTTTAGAAAGTTAAAAATAAGAACTAATTCTGAAACATCATTAGATACAAAGATCGCAAGAGATTTCGGAGCAGAAGGAATAGGTCTATGCAGGACAGAGCACATGTTTTTTGATGAAGAAAGAATTTTGTCTGTAAGAGAAATGATACTTTCAAAAACTAAGGAAGATAGAAATAAAGCTTTAAAGAAGCTTTTGCCACATCAAAAAAATGATTTTATTGAAATATTTAAAATTATGAGAAGTTTGCCTGTTACAGTTAGATTGCTAGATCCTCCATTGCATGAATTTCTTCCTAGAACAGAAAAAGAAATTAGTGAAGTAGCAAATAAATTAAAATTACCTATTAAGGAGGTAGAATCTAGAATTGGTGAACTACATGAACAAAATCCAATGTTAGGACACAGAGGTTGCAGGCTAGGAATCTCTTTCCCTGAAATTTATGAAATGCAATGTAGAGCAATATTTGAAGCTCTAGCAGATTTAAAAAAGGAAAAAATTAAATCTGCTTTACCAGAGATAATGATACCATTAGTTTCAACTGAAGCTGAAATAAAAATTATGAAAGATCTTGTGATAAAAACAGCAAAAAAAGTTCAGGATGAAAATAAAATTAAGATTAAATTTTTAGTTGGAACTATGATTGAATTGCCTAGGGCCGCAATAAAAGCAAAAGATATAGCAAAACATGCAGAGTTTTTTAGTTTTGGAACAAATGATTTAACACAAACTGTATTTGGAATTAGCAGAGATGATAGTGGTAAGTTTTTAAATGATTATATCGAAAATAAAATTTTTGATATTGATCCTTTTGTTTCAATTGATGATGGCGTTGGTGAACTAATAAAAATTGCATCACAAAAAGGAAGAAAACAAAATAAAAATATAAAACTAGGAATATGTGGTGAGCACGGTGGAGATCCAAAAAGTATATATTTTTGTTCAGACGCTGGATTAGACTACGTTTCTTGTTCACCTTACAGAGTACCAATAGCAAGACTTGCTGCAGCACAAGCAGTATTAAAAAAATAATTTTATTTAAATTTCTATTTTTAAATCTAGGGCCGAGGCACTATGTGTTATTGATCCAACAGAAATTCTATTTACCCCAGTTTTAGAAATATTTTTGACTGTATTTAAAGTTATATTGCCTGATGCTTCTGTTTCATAGTATTTTTTTGCTATCCTTACTCCTTTATTGAGTGATTTAATATTCATATTATCAAATAAAACTCTATCAAATTTTAGACCAACTACTTTTTTTAGTTGATTAAGACTGTCTATCTCAATTGTAATTTTTTTTCCTTTTTTAAATTTAATTGCATCTTTGACTATTTCTTTAATATTTTTATTTGAAGCTATATGATTATCTTTAATTAAAAATTCATCACTTAAATTAAATCTATGATTTTCTCCTCCACCTAGTTTTACTGCATATTTTTGTATAACTCTTAAATTTGGAATAGTTTTTCTAGTGCAACAAATTTTTGATTTTTTATTGACTTTTTTTACAAAAGCATAAGTTTTAGTAGCAACTCCAGAAATATGAGATAAAAAATTTAAAGCAACTCTTTCACCAATCAATATATTTTTTATATTGCCCTCAATAATAGCTATTAAATCTCCTTTTTTTACTTTAGATCCTTCTTTTTTTTTTATTTTAAATATAATTTTTTTATCGATTAATTTAAAAGTTTGTTTTGCGAATTCTAATCCACCTATTATCCCTTCTTGGTTTGATAATAACTTTGCTTTTCTTTTAATATTATTTCTTAATAGATTTGATGTAATATCTCCTAAAGGATATAAATCTTCATTTAGTGCAAGTTTACAAACTTTTATAATAAAATTTTTGCTTAATTTAATCTTTGGCACAGATTTTATCTGCCTATCTCAGCCATTCTTTCTACAGATTTTCTAGCTTTTTCTATAGTTTCGCTATCCATTATTAATTCATTAGTTTCGTTTTCTAAACAATCTAAAACTTTTGGTAATGTTATTTTTTTCATATGTGGACATAAATTACATGGGCGAATAAATTTTACATTTGGATTATCAATTTGAACATTATCGCTCATTGAACATTCAGTAACCATCATTACTTTATCTGGTTGATTATCTTTAACATATTTTATCATTCCACTGGTGGACCCTGCAAAATCACTTGCTTTTATTACATCTGGAGGGCACTCAGGGTGAGCAATTATTTTTATTCCTGGGTTATTTTTTCTAATTTCATTTATTTCTTCATCATTAAATTGTTCATGCACTTCACATGTCCCTTTCCATGAAATAATTTCTACATCTGTTTTAGAAGCAACGTATTTTGCTAAAAAATCATCAGGTAAAAAAATAACTTTTTTTACTCCTAATGAATCTACTATTTTTAAAGCAT
>CACKXX010000034.1 GCA_902604265.1 uncultured Pelagibacteraceae bacterium
TGATTTTCAGCATTTATTTTACACGAAGAAATTATAATCTTATAAATGGCTATTGGATCTCTCAAACATAAAAACATAATAAATTATTCTCTAATTTTTATTCCATTTTCCTTTAAAAAACTTTTTGCAAGCTTAGGTGTTTGGTTTTTAAAATGATAAATACTCGCTGCAGCTATTGCTGTAATTTTTGTTTTATTAATTAATTTCAACATATCTTTATAATCCTTTGCTCCTCCTGAAGCAATTATGGGTACTTGTAATATTTTAGTCGCCTTTTCAATTACATCAATATTGTAACCTAACATAGTTCCGTCTCTATCAATTGAAGTTAAAAGAACTTCTCCAACGTTTAATTCATTAATTTCTTCAAGATATTCATAAAGATTTTTATTTGTATTATGCTTTCCTGAATTAGTAAAAACTAATTCAGATCCATTAATTTTTTTATAATCTACAGAAATTACAATACATTGACTTCCAAATATTTTTACAGCTTCTTTTATAAATTTTTTATCATGGAATGCTGCAGTATTAATTGAAACTTTGTCAGCTCCACTTTTTAATAAATTTTGAATATCATGTATATTTTTTATACCTCCTCCAACTGTGAAGGGCATAAAAATATTCTCGGTAATATCTTTTATTAAATTAAAATTAATTTTAGTTTTTTTATTCGTGGATGAAATGTCTAAAAGTATCATTTCATCAACTCCTCTTAAAGCATATATTTGTACTTGTTGAATTAATGCTGAAACAGTTCTCCAACTTTCGAAATTTTTTCCTTTAACTAAAGTAAGTCCATCGTACAGCAGTGTTGGTATCACTCTTAGCTTAAGCATTTATATTCAAAAAACTATTTAAGAATTTCAAACCTTTTTCTAAACTTTTTTCAGGATGAAATTGTGTTCCAATAATATTACCTTTTTGAACAACAGAAGTGAAATCGGTACCATAATTCGTAATTCCGGATATTTCTGTGTCATATTTGCAATTAAAACAATAACTATGCACAAAGTAAAAATCTGATTGATTTTTTAAATTAGGATTCAGTTTAAAATCAGTTTTAAATTTAACAGAATTCCATCCAATATGAGGTAGTTTTTCATTTTTAGAATTTAATAACTCTACTTTTCCATCAATTAAATTTAAACCTTTTTTAACAACTTTATTTTCATGTCCCTCTGAAGCAAATAATTGCATTCCAAGACAAATCCCAAGTATAGGTTTTTTTTTATTTAAAACTTGATCTAAAATTAATTTTTTTAAACCAAGTTTTTCAATATTATTAATTCCAGCCTCGAAAGAACCTACTCCTGGTAAAATTATATGTGAAGAGCTATCAAATGAACTTTCATCTTTAGATAGGATTGGTTTATACCCTAACTTTTTTACTGCGTTTATGACTGAAGATACATTTCCAATTTGATAGTCTACTATTAAAATATTCCTATTCTTAGACATTTGTTACACATTATCATAATTTATTTTAATAATGTCGCCATCTGCATCTCTTATCAAGTTGCCATCGCTATCAGTCTTAAATAAATTTTTATTTGTAAACTTATCACAAGTGCTATTAAATTCATCTATTGTCATATCAATATATTTCAAGATATCTTCTAATTTCATCCCTAAATATTCTTTTGGAAACTTTCCGCCAATTTCTTTTGTTAACTTTATGCCTTCCTCTCTAGTCATTCTTCCCCTTCTAATTGCCAGGGAGCTCCAATCAGATGTTCTATCAAATCCATATTTTAAATATTTAAAATAATAATGAATTCTCATCTGATAATTATCGAGATCTTCATAATCTACAATGCTTCCTTCAACCCATTTATGATATTTTGTAAATCCATTTTCTGATGCTATCGTGGCGTTTTGATGTCCATCCCAAGGAATATAATATCCCAAAAACATACCCATTGTTCCAGCTTTTTTTACTTCTTCATCAGTAGGATACTCGTAAGACATCATGTCAAGTTCTGTAATACCATCTACACCGATTAAATCTGAGGCTCTTAATCCAAGTGTACTTCCAAATTCATGATGCCATGATGCATCCATTCTTTTTGGCTCCATTTTGTCATTAACATCAGATTTATCTTCTGGACCACCATTTTCATTTTGAGGATTTTCTCCCCAACAAACTAATTTAATTCCCATTTTAATTGCTGTTCTAATTGCTGAAGCAATTACCGCCATGTGCTCAGTCCAAGAAATATCTCCAACCGTATTCAAACAAATTTTATTTAATTTTTTTCTTACTATTGGGTTTGGAGTGTATTCCATATAATCAACTCCAAAGTTTTTTATATTTTCTATATTTTTTCTTCCCAATTGAGTTAGCATATCTGTGGTAACAGTAACTACTAGAGGTTTCATTCCATATTCAATCATTTTTAAAACTTGAAAAGTACTGTCCTTTCCTCCGCTGCTCGCAACAACACAGTCATAATAATTTTTATTTTTATATTTTTTTAGTAATTTAATAAGTGCATCTTCTCTTTTTGCCCAATCAATATGTTTTCTATACTTATAATAATTACATCCAGAACAAACGCCTTCGGCGTCAAATGGAGTATCTGGTCTAGTATCTGGAATTGTGCAAAGCTTGCAATATCGAATGGATGTCTCAAGAGTCACACGAGGTATATATATCTATTTTACCTATTTACAAGCAATTTTAATTATATTAAATATTCCCCCATGGCAAACGTGATTATTATTAGGCCTATTTCAGAAAGCTGGGATGGAGAATTATATAAAAGAGCCTTGAGTATTCCTCATGGGCCTCTAACTTTATCAGCTCACTTAATAGACAAAGGTTTTGATCCATTAATAATAGACGAAATTGCATTAACTGAAACAATCAGAACTGAAATTTCCGAAAAAGCAATAAATAAACTTAAAAACTCAATGCAAAAAGAAAAACCTATATGTGTTGGTATCTCTAGCATGACTGGAGAACAAATTAGAAGAGGAAAGATTTTTGCAAAGATGGTTAGAGATTTTGATGAGACAATACCAATTGTTTGGGGTGGAGCACATCCATCTTTACTGCCAGAAATGACGATAGAAGATGAGACGGTTGATTTAATTTGTACAGGAGAAGGAGATATCTCTTTTCCAATTTTAGTAAATGAACTAAAAAAAAATGGCACTGGTGATTTAAGTAAAGTTCCAGGTCTTGTTTATAAAGAAAAAAATAATGAAATAAAAAAAACTAAACCTGCACCTTTATATAGAATGGATGATATGCCGCCATTTCCATATCATTTATTAGATATGGAACTTTATATAAAAAACATTAAGAAAAAAGATATAACAAGATATTTTGAAATAAATTCCTCAAGGGGTTGTCCTTATAAATGTTCATTTTGTTTAAACTCAAAAGAAGGAATACCTTACACAAAAGCTAGATCTAGTAGAATTATTCAAGAAATGGTTAGATTAAAGAATGAATATAAAATTGATGGTATTTCTTTTAATGACGAAAACTTTATTCTTAATAAAAAAAGAATAGAAGAAATTGCTCAAGCTGCGATAGATTTAAACTTAAATATCAAGATGAGAGGCGGTGGTAGAGTAGAATTATTTTTAAAATTTGATGATAGATACCTTGAATTATTTAAAAAAGCTGGATTTTATCACTTTGCTCTTGGGGTAGAGTCTGGATCAAACAAAACTCTAAAATCTATTAACAAACAAATAACAACTGACCAAATAATGGATGTAATTGATGCTTTGGTTAAACATAAGTTTCAATCAACTTATAATTTTATTGCAGGTTTTCCCAATGAAACAATTGAAGATTTCCAAGAAACTCTTCGTACAATTTATCATATATTTGAAAGATGTAAGTATATGGTTTACCCAATACCAGCACCTTCTTTTTATTGTCCTTTGCCAGGAACAAAAAGTTTTGATGATGCAGTTGAATTAGGACATACGGTACCTAAAACTTTTGAGGAATGGACAGATGTAGACTACAATTTAAAAGAAATGGTTTGGATAAGTAAAGAATTTCACGAATTCATTGTAAAAAGTAGAGATGTAATAAATAATATTAATATGAAATACACTGGTGATAATGCTGTAATTACCAAAGCTGATTTACAACCACTTAAAGATATAATGAATTAAGCTAATTTTTTTTTATTAAACAAAAATTTGATCCTAGCCATATTTAAATCTTCTATTGTATCAATATCTTGCACCTCTTTTTCATTCATAACAAATCCCATAGATTTATTATTAAAATAAATTTTTCTAAAATCTTTATACCTTAAATAATTTTTATATTTCCCCCAATATAATTGCCCAGCATCATAATAGACAGGTTTATAATTTTGAGTTTTATTAAATAGTCTTTTTTTGTCATAAAGACGTATCTGGTATTTATCATTTAAAAGAAATCCTTTTTGCGGAGGAGACGGAAATCTACATATTCCTATTATAAATTTATCACTATTTTTTTTAAACAATTGAAAACTTTTTTTTAAATGGTCTTCTCTAACTAAAATTGAAGTTGGCAATAAACAACAAATATTATCAATTTTACAATTTTTTTCTAAAAGTTTTTCGACTGTTTCAATAACAACTGAATGCACTGTTGCTGCATCGGAAGAGTTTTTTTTAGATCTAAAAAAAGGTACTTTTGCCCCAAATTTTTTTGCAAAATTACTGATTCTTTTGTCATCTGTTGAAACAATTACTTCTTTAAATAATTTACTTTTAAGTGC
>CACKXX010000035.1 GCA_902604265.1 uncultured Pelagibacteraceae bacterium
GTGTTTTTTTCTTTTTTCTACCCAGGTTCTAATTAAATTATCAAATATTAAACCTATGAAGGCAACACATATCCCAAGCGTAAATCCTATACCTGCCCCTTTTTTATCTGATAATGCTTTTAAAATATATTGTCCTAAATCTTCAGTTCCAATAAAAGCTCCAATGATCACCATAAACAATGCAAATACAATTGTTTGATTTAAGCCAAGCATCATGTGAGGAAACGCTAAAGGAAATTCTATTTTGGTTAATCTTTGGAATTTGTTTACACCTGACATTGTTGCAGCATCATGCAAACCAATTGGAACACTTCTAAGACCTTCAATAGTATACCTTGTTGCAGGTATTGTGGCATAGACTATAACAGCAATTAAAACAGATGTATCTGTTATACCAAAAAGCATCATTACTGGAATTAAGTATACGAAAGAAGGAAAGGTTTGAAATATGTCACAAACTCCTAGCATAAAACTCGCAGAGTGCTTATTTTGAAAACATAAAGTTCCAACTGTAAATCCGATTATGCAAGATACAATAACTCCAAAAGTTGCCATATAGGCAGTCACTAATGCTCTATCCCACCACGGACTAAAGGCTATAAATAATGTTAATCCACATACAACTAATGCTGAACGAATACCACCAATTAAATATCCAGCTCCAACAACTAAAACTATTGTAGCTACCGCAGGCATTCTTAAATATAAAGCTCTCATTGGCTGAAGCACGTCTTGAATCAACCACGTATTAAATGCTTTTATATACACAAAGAATGTATCGAAAATCCAATCAACACCTTTATTCCAAAAATCTGCAGTTGATATTCCTTTGTTGTGTGGAACTTCAAACAAATAATTGTAACTACCTTTAAACAAAAAAGTTCCAACATAAGCAAGTATAATTCCTATAATTACTGTAACAGCAAAAAATAAAATATTTTTATTTCTTTGAAGGAATGTAAGATTACCAAAATAATCCGTTTGTTTATTTGCCCAAGCCAAAGACATTTTATCTAAAAGAATTGCAATTAAACTAATACACAATCCAGCTTCTAAGGCTAAACCGATATTGAGTTGGTTTAAGGCTAATAATAAGTTAAATCCTAAACCTTTTGCGCCTATAAAAGCAGAAATTACAGCCATAGAAAAGCACACCATGATGACCTGGTTTACTCCAATTAAAATATCTCTTCTTGCGGTTGGAATTAATACTTTAAACATTAGTTGCCAATTATTACACCCGCTCATTCTACCAGCTTCAATTACTTCTGGTGGTATTGCTCTTAAACCTAATATAGTTAACAATATCATTGGTGGAACAGCAACAACCATGGTTATAATTACTGCAGCATGATCGCCAACTCCAAAAAGAACAAGTGCTGGAACCAATACTGCGTATTGTGGCATTGTTTGCATAACTAAAAGTATTGGATACAAAGCTTTCTCAACACGTTTACTTTTAAATGCCGCTATACCTAAACCTAAGCCAAAAATAAATGATAGCGGTGCTGCAACTAATATAAATGAAAGAGTTTGCATCGAAGGTTTCCATTGACCAAATATAGAAATATAAACCATAACTAAACCGGCAAACAAAGCCAAACCTTTGCCACTTAGCTTATAAGCAAGTATTGCTGAACCCGCAGCAACAATAGTCCATGGCAGACCTGGTAGCTCTGCCCAAGGGTTTTTGTCTATCCAATCCCAACTAGTAAATGCAACAATAGTTTCAAGTCCACCTAATAAAATCTCTCTAATTAGCTCAATTAGAAAAGTCATAAAAGCAGTTAAATTTCTGCTTATTTGTAAAACTAAAGGCCGAGTTCTGAATTCTTGAGTATCTTCATTCCAAAATTCAATTGGCATCCATTCATTCATTAAGAAGAACAATGAATCGTTTATCCAAATAGGTAACCACCCAAGTAATGGAGGTAACCTCCAAAATACATCAAAGGCATAATACCTTACTTCTTTACCGAGAAAAACGTAGTAGCTTTGGTTGGGATCTTTAACAAATTCTGCTTGGCCTCGTATAAATTTATATGTTTCAGGAACATCGATCGCAAAACATAAAGCAAAAAATACAATTAATAAAAATAGCCATTGAAATAACTTTGGATATTTTTTTATGAATTCCATAATTTAATTATTATTTTTTCTTCCTCCAAAGACTGTATTAATTATTTTTGTTGGATTAATAGAGCCTACAATTTTGTTGTTATTATCTATAACTGCTACTGATTTTTCTTGTGTTAAAATTTTTTCAGCAACATTTTCAATAATTTCATCTTTCAAAACCTTCAAATCTCCTAAATTATCAGTAGTAGATGGGTCCATTACATCTTCAATTAACAAAACTTTTTCTCTTGGTACTTCTTCTGTGAATTTTCTTACATACTCAGTCGCAGGATTTAAAACAATGTTTGCAGGGGTATCTAGCTGTTCAATTATACCATCTTTCATAATTGCAATACGATCAGCAAGTTTTAAAGCTTCATCAAAATCATGCGTAATAAACATAATTGTCTTTTGTAATTTTTCTTGAAGCCTTAAAAATTCATCCTGCATTTCTTTTCTAATTAATGGATCAAGTGCAGAAAAAGGTTCATCTAAAAACCAAATATCAGGTTCTACTGCTAATGATCTAGCAATACCTACTCTTTGTTGCTGACCTCCAGAAAGTTCTCTTGGAAAATAGTTTTCTCTTCCATCAAGCCCAACAAGCTTAACCATATCCATTGCTTTACTAATACTATCTTCAGTTTTAATTCCTTTAATTTGAAGAGGGAAAGCAATATTTTCTACAACTGTTTTATGAGGAAGTAGAGCAAAACTTTGAAAAACCATTCCCATTTTATTTCTTCTAAGCTCTATAAGTTCTTTGTTATTCAATTGAAGCAAATCTTGGCCCTCTATAAAAATTTTTCCACCTGTTGCATCTGTTAATCTAGAAATACATCTTAATAATGTTGATTTACCTGAGCCAGACAAACCCATTACAACTAGCATTTCTCCTTTTGAAACTTCAAAAGAAGCATTATTCACTCCTACTATACATCCATTTTCTTGGAAAGTTTTTGCGTCTACATTTCCATTTGAATCTTGAAGCATTTTTTTGGCGTTTTCTCCAAAAATTTTATAAACAGACTCACATTTAATTACTGCATTGGACATAATTTTATAATCAAGTTATACGAAATTAAGATAAAATAAAATCAATATAATTTATTTACTTTCCTCCTTAAAAATTTTTAATAAAATAAACCCTAGTATCAATACCGGTACTTAAAAAACTTAAAACCTCTCCACTAACTTTTGCTGTTTTATTTACTCCGACATTGTCTCCACTTACAGTATAACCGGCAAAACATTTTTTTTTATCTTTATCCCACTTAACAAACGTTTCATCGATTTTATTACCGTTGATAGTGTATAGTTCGTAAGCTTCATAATTTAAAAAATGAGCAGCCATGATAGCACGTTGAGGAATAAGTTTTGTTGCATTACAAACTGCTTCGTAAAGTTCGTCAGTCAATTTATATTTATCAGTTCCGTCAAAGGTTACCAAAATACCTGATGGAAGTTGGGATATAAGAGCATTAAGTTTTTTTTCTTGTGCGATTCTTTCTTCTTCTAATTTCATTTTTTTAATTAATTCATCTCCTCCTCCCCAATAAATATTTAAAATACCAAAAGATAAAATTATTATAAGTGTCAAGATAAGAAGACCAACAAATTGCTTTGTTGTTTCAGGCAATTCTTTTAATCTATTTATATAATTATTTTTTATCATTATTTTAATTATTCTTGTAATTTTCCATTAACCCAGGTGCCTGTTTTTTCTTTACCATCAGACCAGGTAAAAGTTCCTTTTCCATTCATAAAACCATTGGCCCATTCTCCAACATACGTTGCTCCATTTGGAAAAGTTAAAGTACCTTGGCCACTCCACTCACTGTTTTTAAATTCGCCTTTATAAATATATCCATTAGGCCAAGTTTCTGTTCCTTGACCATGTTTTTTTGTATTTACCCATTCACCTTCATAAGTTGTTTTATCTGTATAAACCCACTTACCATATCCATTTTCACAATTTCCTTCCTTACATCCGGTGCTACGAGCCAAAACTTCAGATGTAATAAAAAAACCGAAAATTATGATAATAATAAATTTTTTCATAAATATATTTTACACAAAATTAATTAAAAAAAAATCAGGCATTTTCCTCCCTTTTCCTGCATGAATAAAAAGAAATATCTTTTTCTGAGTTTTCACTTTTTATATTTTTTGTAATTTCATGAACTAATTCGCCTGATTTTCTATTTATAATACCAGACTCAGAATA
>CACKXX010000036.1 GCA_902604265.1 uncultured Pelagibacteraceae bacterium
ACTCCTTTTGAGAGTGCATAACCAGCTCCTAACATAAATAAAGCACCATAAAGAAATCTGCTAATATCGTAAGCCCAAATTGTAGGCGCTAAAAATAATTTTCTTGCAAAAACTTCATAAGTCATTGCTAAAATTAATGGCATCAAAATCCAACAGACTATATTGCCTGTTATCTTACTAAATTTATCAATTGAAGTTATAGATTTTGCCATCCATTTAGGCATATCTTCAGGCATCTTGCCTGTACCACCTCGCCTTTCGGCAATCATTTCGTCTGAAATATCTAACTTACCTGGTTCTTCTGCCATAAAATTCTTTAAAAAAAATAAAGCGGACTTATCTAAGTCCGCTTTATTACAATTTGACTATAGTTTTAATATAAAACTATATTACTTCAATGTTGCTGCGTGAGCCATTCCTAGCTTAGCATTTGACATTTGAGCACCACTCCAGAATGGAACAGCTATATCAGCAAAAGCTTTTTGTGAATCCCAAACTTTTTTGAAAAATGCATTTTTAGCTGCATTTTTATTCAAAGTAGCTTTAGCTGCTGCCATATACTCCTTAAAATAATCTGTAGGAGTGTCTTCTAATATAACACCATGCTTAGTCGTTAACTCAGCAAGAGCTTTACCATTTTCATATATTCTGTAGCTTAATGATTTTGCTAAAGATGCATTTGCTGCAACTTCTAGTGATTTTTTCTCATGGTCAGTTAAACTATTATAAGTTTTTCCTGTCATATAAAAATCAGCATTAACCACTACTTGGTGCAAACCTTGTAAGTAATAATGTTTTAAAACTTTGTAGAAACCAAATACCAAATCAGGTTTTGGACAACACCATTCAGCAGCATCGATTGTTCCTGCTTGAAGAGCTGGAAGAATATCTCCACCTCCCATAGCTACAGATGCAATACCAATGTCTTTATAAGTTTGTCCTGGAATTCCTGGAGGAGTTCTGAACTTATAAGTTCTAAAGTCATCCATATTTTTGATTTGTTTTGGAAACCAACCTAAAGCTTCTGGACCAACGGGTTGAAGCATAAATCCTTTAATGTCTCTTCCCATTTCTTTCCATAATTGATCGTATAATTCTTTTCCACCACCATATTGGAACCATGATAAGAATGCTAAGTTATCAATTCCTACTCCCGCTCCCGCTACTGGCGAACCAAATAACATGGCAGCTGGGTGATCACCTGACCAATAGTGTGTCCAAGCAAAACCGCAATCAATTAAACCTTTGTCTACAGCATCTAGAGTTTCTTTAACTCCAACTACTGTTCCTGCTGGCATAATTTCAAATTTAAGTGATCCACCTGTTAAAGCGGTTACTGTATCTGTGAAATCTTTTAACATTACAACTTCATCAGCTTTTGCGCTAATAACAGTTTGACACTTTAATGTTTTTGCTGCATTAGCGCTAGTTGCAAAACCAGAAACTAAAATAACAGCAAATATCATTGAAATGATTTTTTTCATTGTTTTCCCTCTTTGTTTGTTAAATTTAACGATGGTATCAAAGCAGAAAAATTAACTTGATACAAGTGACAATCTCCAAATATGAGTGTAAACAAACATTAAACAACAAATATTAAAATACTATTCAACTAGAAATGGAAAATTTTGACTTCATTATTATTGGCGCAGGATCTGCTGGTTGTGTACTGGCTAACAGATTATCAGCCAATCCAAATAATAAAATTTTACTTCTTGAAGCAGGAGGAAAAGATACTAATCCTTGGATACATATACCCGGTGGTTATTTTAAAACAATGCATAATCCTAAAACTGATTGGTGTTTTAATACAGAAAAAGAACCAAATTGTAACAATAGAGAAATGGTTTATCCAAGAGGAAAAACTTTAGGAGGAAGTTCTTCAATAAATGGAATGCTATATATAAGAGGTCAATCAAATGATTACGATTATTGGAGACAATTAGGAAATGTTGGTTGGTCTTGGGAAGATGTTTTGCCATATTTCAAAAAATCTGAAGACTTTCAGTTTGGCGAGAATGAATTTCATGGCTCTGGTGGACCTATAAAGGTTGAAAAAATTAGAGCTACTTTTAAAGTATTAGACTTGTTTTTAGAAGCAGCTGAAGAATTTGGTTACAAAAAGACGGAAGATTTCAATACTGGAAATAACGAAGGTATGGGTTATTTTCCTTTTACAGTCAAAAATGGTTTTAGATGCAGTACTGCGGTAGGTTATTTAAATCCTATAAAAAAAAGAAAAAATTTAAAAATTATTACCAACGCTCACATAAAAAATATTAATTTTGAAAATAAAAGAGCAACAAGCGTTAATTATTGGATTAATAACGATTTATTTTCTGTTAGAGCTAATAAAGAAATAGTTTTAAGTGCTGGAACAATAGGTTCGCCCCATATTTTACAAGCCTCTGGAATTGGTCCAGGTATACTTTTAAAAAATAACAATATTGAAGTAATTAAAGATCATTCTGAGGTGGGTGCAAATCTTACAGATCATTTAATGCTTAGACCAGTTTATAAAATAAAAAACTTAGAAACATTAAATGATATTTACTACAGTATACCAAAAAAAATATTAACTGGATTAAAATTCATTCTATTTAGAAAAGGACCTTTGACTGTTGGGGCTAGTTATGCGTGTGGTTTTGTAAAAAGTGATCCACATCTTGAAACTCCTAATTTACAATTTCATATATCTCCAGCAAGTACTGATGTCTTAGGGAAAGCTTCTCTTCATAAATTTCCAGCATTTACACCAACCATAACCAATGTAAGACCAACCAGCAGAGGTTCAATTGAATTGAAATCCCCAGATACAAGAGTGCCTCCTAAAATAAAAATGAATTATTTATCTACTAAAGAGGATAGAGAAATAGCCGGCAAATCATTAAAAATTGTCCGTAACATTGTAATGAATTCAAAAGCTTACAGAAAATATGAACCTGAAGAATTAAGACCAGGTATTAATATTACTGATAATGAAACACTTGCTGTAGAGGCTGGTAAGTTTGCTAATACTATTTTCCATCCTGTTAGCACTTGTAGAATGGGTAAAGATGAAAAGGCAGTTGTAAGTGATAGACTTGTTGCTCATGGTTTATCTAATTTAAGAATTGTAGATGCATCAGTTATGCCTCACATAACATCAGGAAATACTAATGCACCAACTATTATGATTGCTGAAAAAGCAGCTGATATGATAATAGAGGATAGCAAATCATGAGCGAGCAAATAATTATTTTTTCCCAAATTGTATTTATCGATTTAGTCTTAGCTGGTGATAATGCAATTATAATTGGAATGGTTGCTTCTCAATTTCCACCTGATCAAAGAAAAAAAATTATTTTTTGGGGAATTGGAGCAGCTGTAATTTTAAGAATTATATTAACTCTTCTGACAGCTTATTTACTACAAATAACAGGATTAAGATTAATTGGGGGTCTAGCACTGTTATATATCTGCTATAAACTTTATACCGATGTAATTAGAAAATCTTCAATAGATAATGAAAAAATAAAAGTAGATAATTCTAGTTTTTGGAAAGCAATATGGACAGTTTTAATTGCAGATTTTACAATGAGTCTTGATAACGTATTGGGAGTTGCGGGCGCTGCAAAAGATCATTACGGTCTTCTTGTTTTTGGTCTAGTTTTATCTATAGCTTTGATGGCAACTGCTGCAACTTTAATATCTGGATGGATTAAAAAATATACTTGGATTGGTTGGATTGGATTGTTTGCAATACTAGCAGTAGCAAT
>CACKXX010000037.1 GCA_902604265.1 uncultured Pelagibacteraceae bacterium
TTAATGCACCAATTGTAATTGCAGCAAAGAGTCCGGCAATTAAAGATTTTATAATAAGTGAATTTTTCATTTATAATTTTAAAGCTTTTGAAACTGTTTTAAAAGGAAGCAACAAGCATTCTTTTCTAGAAATATTTTTTTTATCAAAAATTTGTTTAAAAATTTTCCACTCCTTAGGAATGTTTTTTGCATTATCATTAAAAAAGTTCTCAATTATATTTAATAAACTTTTAATACTTTCAACATTTTTATTAATTGAACTACTTGATAAAAGACTTACAGATGCCTGACAATATACGCAAGATTTGCACTGATATCCAAAGTCTATAATTTTATTTTCCTTAACTTTTAAGCTTATTTCCATTTGATCTCCACAAATAGCATTTTTATGTGAAGCTTTATGGGTGTGGCCTTTAATTACTTTGTTATTTTCAGTGTTTGACGCAATTTGTAAAATTTTTAAGTCCATTTTAAATTCTTTTAATAAACAATTAATAATTTATATTTCTTTTGATGATTGAAAACAATATTCTAGGTATAATTTTAGCAGGGGGTAAATCAAGTAGATTTGGTGAAGATAAATCTACTGTTAAATTAGGCAATAAAACTTTGCTAGATCACATTGTAAATAAAATTGAAAATGAATTTAATGAAATACTAGTGATTTCAAATAATAAAGAACTAAGTTTTCAAAATAAAAAAATTCAAGTAATAGAAGATTGTATAAAAGGCCAGCTAGGACCATTAGTTGGAATACTAACAGCTATGAAATGGGTAAAGGAAAATAAAAAAGATTATAGATGGGTTGCTTCATTTCCTTGTGATACACCTTTTTTTGATATTAATTTGACAAATAAGTTAAAATTAAAAACTAATAATACCTCTAAAAAACTAATTTTTTTGAATAGTGAAAAAAAAAGGCATAATATTTTTGGTGCATGGTCTATAGATTTAGCTGAAATATTGGAAAATGATTTAAAAAAAAATTTTAGAAAAGTAGAAATCTGGGCTGACAAAATTGGTTATGAAAGTATAAATATTAATATTGAAAAATTTGATAAGTTTTTAAATATAAATACTAAAAAAGATTTTGAAAAAGCAAAAAAAAATATAAATAAAATTTAAATGATTCAATACAAAAAAGCACTTTTAAAATTAAAAAAAAATAAAATTAAAATTAAATCAGAATTAATTTCTGTAGAAAGTGCATTAAATAGAATTTCAGCACTTGATATAAATTCACCAAATAATTATCCAGCAGCAAATAATACCGCTTTTGACGGTTTTGCGATTAATTCCAAAGAAACAAATAAAATTAATAATAAAAATACAATTAAATTTAAGATTATAAAAACACTGGCCGCAGGGGATAATCCTAAAATAAAAAAAATTTCCAAATTTTCTACAATTGAAGTAACAACAGGTGCAATTATTAGAAAACCTTTTGATACTGTTATACCAATTGAACAAATTAAATTTTTTCCGAATTCAACTAAACCAAAATATATAATTATAAATAAGAAAATAAAAAAAAATAATTTTATAAGATTCTTAGGATCAGATTTTAAAAAAGGGGAAAGAATAATAAAAAAGGGTGAAATTGTTAATTCACAACATATTCTTGCTTTTAAAACTTTAGGTGTAAGAAAAATTTTAGTTAAGAAAAAACCAAAAATTATATTTTATTCTACTGGTAACGAAATATCTAATAATAGTAAAGTACCTTACTGGAAAGTTAGAAATTCAAATAATTATTATCTTAAATCATTTTTAAAAAATTTACCTTTCAATTTTATTGAAAAGAAAATTTTACGAGACAATGACTCAATAAAATTTAAAAATGAAATAAAAGTTAATTTAAAATCAAATACTGATATAATAATAACTTCAGGAGCAGTTTCTGCTGGCAAATTTGATTTTATTCCAAAAATTATTAAAAATTTTAAATTAAAATACTTTTTTAAAGGTGCTTATATAAGACCTGGAAAACCAATAATGTTTGCTAAATTTAAAAAAAATAAAGTCTTTTTCGGATTACCTGGAAACCCAATTTCTTCAGCCGCATGTTTTAGATTTTTTGTTTTACCGTTTTTATATTTGTCTACTGGGGTTGTTGAAAATAAACCAATAAAATCAAAAATAAAAAATCAACTGATTAAGAAAAAAAATTTTACAAGATTTATAAAAGGCAAACTTTCATTTTCAAAAAAAGGCATTGCAGAATTTGAAGTTTATAAAGGTCAGGAGTCATTTAGAATAAAGCCTTTTACTAATTCTAATGCCTGGGGTTTATTTCCTAGTGGAAAAGATAAATTTAAAAAAGGCGATTTTATTGAATGTTATACACCCACAGGCATCAATTAAATTAAAATTATATAATCAAATTTTGTTGAGGATTTTGTTAATTGGTATAAAAAATCTGAGATGAATGAATTAAAAAATCCGAAATTTGCTATACCAGTAGTTTTGTTGGCAGGTATTTTTTGGTCATTTGGTCCATACATAGTTCGTAATATAAATGACGCTCATACAGTTCCTTGGCAATATTTATTTACAAGAGGTTTAGTTATTTTCGCTTTACTTAATTTTTATCTTTATCTGGAAGAAGGATTAAACTTTATTTCTAATTATAAAAAAATAGGAATTTCAGGAATTGTAGGAGGCACAGGTCTGGCTATTGCAATGATTACATTTATTTGGTCTATAACCAATACATCAGCAGCAATAACTCTTCTTTGTCTTGCGGCAATGCCATTTATTACAGCTTTATTAGGTTTTTTATTTTTAAAAGAAATAATATCAACGAATGTTTGGATAGCAATTGGAATTGCTACAGTAGGAATTATAATAATGGCACTTGGAAATGATGAGAAAAATACTTTCTTTGGTTTTGTATTAGGTTTAACATCCTCATTAGGATTTTCAGTTTTTTCAGTAAGCTTAAGATGGAGAAAAGAAACTCCAAAATTTACTACAGTTTCAATAGCAGGCCTAATTTGTTTTATTGTATCTTTAGTTGTGATTATTACTAAAGATATAAGTTTTGTTTCATCAAGTAAAAATCAAGCTTTATTTGCTGTGCATGGAACAGTAGTTTGTTTGGGTATGATTTTATATGCGAGCGCATCAAAAAATATTCCAGCAGCAGAACTAACATTGTTATCTTTAACAGAAGTAATTGGAGGAATATTTTGGGTATGGCTTCCTTGGTTAGGAATTAATGAAATTCCAGGAACAAATACTATTATCGGTGGTTTTTTAATTTTTATTGCTATGTTTTATTATAGCTTGATAATAAAAAGTAATAGAAGATTTATAGCTTTAAATTAATGGAAAGACCTGACTTTTTTGAGCTGAAAAATGGTAGTAGAGCAAAACTTCCTTTTACAGATCAAGAATATAAAAATAGATTAAATAAAATTAGAAAAACTATGTCGAAAAAAAAAATTGATATGGTTATTCTCACTTCAATGCATAATGTTGCATACTATACAGGATTTATTTATTGTTCTTTTGGAAGACCATATGGTTGTATAATAACTGAAAAGAAGATTATAACTATTTCAGCTAATATTGATGCTAGCC
>CACKXX010000038.1 GCA_902604265.1 uncultured Pelagibacteraceae bacterium
CTTTTTAATGAGATTGATATAGGTTTAAATTTTTTAAATTTTTTATTTAAATCTTTGAAACCTAAATCTGATTTATTTAAAACAAAAATAGACTTTTCGCTAACTAAATCATTCAAAAAACCAGCAAAATCAGCACTTTTTGGCTCTATAATTACTATGTTCAAATCAGCGTCTTCTGCCCTTTTTAAAGCTAGTTTGATACCTTTTCTTTCTATTTCGTTCTTAGATTCTCTAATTCCTGCAGTATCTGATATAACAACTGGATATCCATCGATATTTAAATGAGTTTCTATTACATCTCTTGTGGTACCAGCAATTTCAGACACTATTGCTACTTCTCTTCTAGAAAGATAGTTTAGCAATGAAGATTTTCCAGCGTTAGTTGGGCCAACAATAGCAATTTTAAAACCTTCTCTAATTCTTTCTCCAACTTTTTGATCATTTAATAACTTTTGAATTTCTTCTTTTATTTTTTTTGACGAGTTTTTTATATCTTTTAAAATATCTTCAGGAAGATCTTCATCCGGAAAATCTATTTTGGCTTCGATATTTGATAAAATTTTTAATAATTTTTCTCTCCAGCTGTTAAATTTGTCCGAACTTTTACCAGACATAATTTTAACTGCTTGTTGTCTTTGAATTTCAGTTTCAGATGATATTAAATCTGCTATGCTTTCTGCTTTAAGTAAATTTATTTTACCATTTTGAAAAGCTACTTTTGTAAATTCACCTGGCTCAGCTAGTCTGCAGTTTTCTATTTTAGAAATATTGTTTTGAATTGCTTTTATTACAGCGATACTACCATGGACATGAAATTCAGCCATATCTTCGCCTGTATAGCTATTTGGCCCAGGAAACCATATAACTATACCCTCATCTATTAGTTCATTAGTATTGATTTTATTGATCTTTTTGACTTCTGCCATTTTTGGTTTTGGAAATGGTCCTTTAGTAAGCTTATTAATGACATTTTTTGATTCTGGCCCTGAAACTCTTATAATTGCGACGCCCGAAACTCCTGGTCCCGATGATAATGCATAAATAGTCATTTTATTTAGAGTATAACAAACTCTTTACTAAAAAAAGATAATGTTATGATGGTTTGTTCATAGAATTAAAGAATTCTGCATTATTCTTTGTATTCTTTAATTTGGAATTTAAAAAATCAACAGCTTCCATTGCTCCCATTGGGGCAATTATTCTTCTTAATACGTTCATTTTTTGTAGATCATTTTTATCAAAAAGTAATTCCTCTCTTCTTGTGCCTGATTTTGTGATATCTATAGCAGGGAAAATTCTCTTCTCTGATATTTTTCTATCAAGTATAGTTTCGCTATTTCCAGTACCTTTAAATTCTTCGAAAATAACTTCATCCATTCTACTTCCGGTATCTATTAATGCTGTTGCTATAATTGTTAAAGATCCACCTTCTTCTATATTACGTGCTGCACCAAAAAATCTTTTTGGTCTTTGTAGTGCGTTTGCATCTACACCTCCAGTTAAAACTTTACCTGAACTTGGTACTACAGCATTATAGGCTCTACCTAGTCTAGTTATAGAGTCTAAGAGTATTACAACATTTTTTTTATGCTCAGTTAATCTTTTAGCTTTTTCTATAACCATCTCAGCCACAGCAACATGTCTTTGTGCAGGCTCATCGAATGTAGAACTAATAACCTCTCCTTTTACAGTTCTTTGCATGTCTGTAACTTCCTCTGGTCTTTCATCAATTAACAAAACCATCAGATAACACTCTGGATGATTTGCAGTAATAGAGTTAGCTATACTTTGTAATATCATTGTTTTTCCTGCCTTAGGTGGAGAAATAATTAAAGATCTTTGACCTTTTCCTATTGGACTTACTAAGTCTATAAGTCTTGCAGTTAAATCTGGTTTTTTTTCTACTTTGTTGCTTTCTACTTCTAGCGTAATTTGTTTGTTTGGGTAAAGAGGAGTAAGGTTATCAAAAGCGATTTTATGTTTAGATTTTTCAGGTAATTCAAAATTAATTTTATTTACTTGTAACAATGCAAAATATCTTTCCCCATCTTTTGGCGCTCTTATAAGGCCTTCAACTGTATCTCCTGTCCTTAAGCCAAATTTTCTAATTTGATTTGGGCTTATATAGATGTCGTCTGCTCCAGGAAGATAATTTGATTCCATTGCCCTTAGAAAACCAAATCCATCTTGCAATAATTGAAGGACCCCACCTCCTGTAATTTCCTCGCCTTTTTCTGCAAGTTTTTTTAATATTGCAAAATATATTTCTTGTCGTTTTAAGGTGCTAGCATTTTCAATACCAAGCTTTTCAGCTTCATCAATCAGCTGCTCCGAACTCTTTTGTTTTAAATCTTGTATATTCATAATTTTAGGGGGGCTTTTAGATGTTAGATAAGTGCAATATATAGATTATTTTTTAAATTACAACCCTAGATTGGCTTAAAAATCACAATAAAAATAATAAATATTAATATTATTGTTGGAACTTCATTTATAATTCTAAAGAATTTTGATGTTTTTGTATTATTATTTGATTTAAGAGATTTAAGACATACCCCTAAATATTCATGATAAATTGTAAGTAGCACAACTAAACCTAATTTTATATGCATCCACAATTGTGATAAAATTTCTATACCGTTTATGTAAATTAATATTATTCCAAAAAGCCAACTTAATATCATTGCTGGTCTCATAATGTAAAAATAAAGACGTTTTTCCATAACTTCAAATATCTCAGTGGTTTCCTTTTTTTCTGAATTTTCTACATGATAAACAAAAATTCTTGGTAGGTACAACAATCCTGCTATCCATGAAATTACTGCAATTAAGTGTAAAGACTTAAAAAGTAAATAATAATTCATTAACTAAATATTTCTTTTAATTAAATTTTTTAATAAATCTATATGATCGTCATTATCATTTAGACATGGTACCATATCAAAATTCTCACCTCCTTCATGAATAAAACTCTTTTTACCCTGAATTAATATCTCTTCTAATGTTTCAACACAATCAGAGGAAAAGCCTGGACATATCACAAGGATATTTTTTTTTCCTTCTTTTGGTAATTTTTCTAAAGTTTTATCAGTATATGGCTGAAGCCATTCTTGTGGACCAAATCTAGACTGGAAAGTTGTTTTAATTTCTACAGATTTAAATTTTTCTGAAACTAGTCTTGTAGTTTTGTGACAATAACAATGATATGGGTCACCTTTATCAAAGTAACTCTTTGGTATCCCGTGATAAGAAGCTAAAATCAAATCTGGCTTCCAGTTTATATTCTCTATTTTAGCATTTATTGAGTTTACTAAAGCATCGATGTATAATGGATCTGACTCATAATGAGGAATAATTTTCAAAGAAGGCTGCCATCTAATATTCATTAGTGTTCTATACACTTCATCACAAACTGTTGCTGTAGTTGCTGCA
>CACKXX010000039.1 GCA_902604265.1 uncultured Pelagibacteraceae bacterium
ATTATGAACTGGAACTTAGAATAGAGGAGTTAGAATCGAAATTTTCAAAAGATTTGAACGAAAATACATTTAACGAAATCAGAGAATTGAAAAAATTACAAAAAATCAATTAAATCATTAAATTTTGATATAGATTTTTTCAGATTTACCATTATATAAGACTTCCAAACTTTTTATTGTGGAACGAATAATTACAAAATCATTTGCTAGACTTATGGGCCGAGGGGTTCATAGAGGTTTTATAACATATGAAGAGCTAAGCAAGTCTCTTGGAAAAAGAAACTTATCAGACGAAAATCTTTCACAGGCATTCATTCATATTTTAGACAGTAAAATTTCGTTAGTAGAAAAAAAATCTGATTACAAAGTATTAAGAAAAAAAGAATCTAGCTCAAAAGAAGAAGGAAAAACTATAGAAAAAAGTGACGACCCAATAAGAATGTACTTAAGAGAGATGGGGGGAGTTGAACTTTTATCTAGAGAAGGAGAAATTGCAATTGCAAAAAGAATTGAAGCCGGCAAGGATGTTATGCTTAATGCATTATCTCAAAGTCCTATAACTGCTCAACAATTTTTTGAATGGGATATGCAGTTTCAAAAAGATGAAATTTTGGTTAGAGAGATCATAGATATAGATACTAATTACACTGAAGATGAAGAGACAGGAGCAGGTGGTAAACAAAAAAATTCAGAACAAAAATCTAAAGAAGAAAATTCTGAAGAAACTACAGAAGTTTCTGAAGATGAATTTAATCCTACATTGGCTGCAATGGAAAGTGAAATTAAGCCAAAGATTTTAAAAACAGTCAACATTCTTACAAAAGAATATAATAAGCTAATTAAATACCAAAAAGAGAAATTAGATTGTGTATTGCAAGCAAAAGCATTTTCTCATTCTAAAGAAAAAAATTATCAAAAAATTGTAGCAAATATTCTTGAAAATATTAAATCTTTGCAGCTTTCTCCTTCAGTACTAGAAGAACTAGTGCAAAAACATTATATTGAAAACAAAAAAATTATTTCTCTTGAAGGAAATTTATTGAGACTTGCTTTAGATAGTAAAATTTCAAGAGAGGAGTTTATTAAGTTTTATGTAGGAAATGAAATCAATCCAAACTTAAAAGCTTTTTTGGGAACTAATGATCTTTGGAAGAAATTTTTGCAAAAAAACAAAGATGAATTTAAAAATATTAGAGAAAGATTAGTTGAAATAAGTCAAAAGCTTGGTTTGTCTGTAACAGAATTTAAAAAGTTAGTAAGTAGAATTCAAAAAGGTGAAAAAGAATCTAGAATTGCTAAAAAAGAGATGGTTGAAGCAAATCTTAGGTTGGTAATTTCAATTGCTAAAAAATATACAAATAGAGGTTTACAGTTTTTAGATTTAATTCAAGAAGGAAATATTGGATTAATGAAAGCAGTTGATAAATTTGAGTACAGAAGAGGTTATAAGTTTTCAACATATGCGACTTGGTGGATAAGACAAGCAATAACAAGATCAATTGCTGATCAGGCAAGAACGATAAGAATACCAGTGCATATGATTGAAACTATAAATAAGATTGTCAGAACTCAAAGATTAATTTTAAGTGAATTTGGAAGAGAAGCTACACCAGAAGAATTATCCAAAAAACTAAGAATGCCATTAGATAAAGTAAGAAAAGTTTTAAAAATTTCAAAAGAACCTGTTTCTTTAGAAAAACCAGTTGGAGACGAGGAAGATAGTAGTTTAGGTGATTTTATTGAAGATACAAAAGCATTAGCACCATTAGAGCAAGCAATTAAATCTAATTTAAGTGAGGCTACGACAAAAATTCTATCCACTTTGACACCAAGAGAAGAAAGAGTTTTAAGAATGAGATTTGGTGTAGGAATGAATACTGATCATACTTTAGAAGAAGTCGGATTGCAGTTTTCTGTAACAAGAGAGAGAATTCGACAAATTGAAGCTAAAGCTCTTAGAAAATTAAAGCACCCTAGCAGATCTAAACAATTAAAAAGTTTCTTAGAAAGCTAATCACTTGGGCCGTTAGCTCAATAGTAGAGTACTGCATTGACATTGCAGGGGTAGTTGGAGCGTAACCAACACGGCCCACCATTTTTTACTGGTTAAAATTTCCAATTAATACAAAGGGTGCCCAAAACATTGGATGAGATGTTTTGCTATCATTAATCATTTCAACTTTTGTTTGCTGCAAAGCTTCCGAAAGATTTTTAGTATTTTTTAATTTTTTAAAAGTGCCTGTTGTTAATTTAACAGCAGAATTAGTTTCTACATCCATAAATTTTTGCTCATATGTTTTTGAAGATGCGCTAGTAGCGATTAAGAAAAAATATAGCAAAATAAGGAATTTTTTTATCATTTAGATGTATAAATTAAATTTATCTTATCATATCCTTATTCTTATGAAATTATTCAGAATATTTATTATTACAGCATTTTTTATACTACTTGGCTTTACTGTTAATGCTGAAGAAAAAAAAATAAAGTTAAGAGGCATTGATAAAGCTCAAGAATTTAAACAAGTTCAAATAAACATTAGCCCAGATCTTTTAAAGTTTAATAAATTAGAAAAATTAAAATCAAACTATGAAACAGCAGAAAAATTTGCTCTTGAAACAGATAAAAATTTAATTAAGAAAAAAAAAATTAAATATAGAGGTAATGCAAAAAGTATTTACAAAAATTATGCAAACAGTGTAGTTTTTTTGTATAATCCCACTGAGGGGAAAGAAAGTCTTGGGGCAGGTTTTTTAGTAGATAGTTCAGGAGTTATTCTAACAAATTGGCATGTGACTAATGGTACTAAAGAAAT
>CACKXX010000040.1 GCA_902604265.1 uncultured Pelagibacteraceae bacterium
TCTTAATTTTTTTAGCTGATGTATTTAAAAACTTAACTGGAATATTTTCTTTTAATTTAACTCTATAAAAACATGGATTATTTTTCTTCCATCCAAGTTTGTTAATGTAATTGGCAGCAGATGCAAATGAATCTTCAGTAGATTTTAAATCAATAAAATTGTCATTATTGTAATCTATTGCATATCTATTTATAGTGGAGGGCATAAATTGAAAATTTCCAAAAGCACCAGCCCAGGATCCATATAAAATATTTCTATTAATTAATCCTGAATCAATTAATTTTAAAATAGTAATCAATTCTTGTGTAAAAAACTCACTACGTCTTTTATCAAAGCTTAATGTTGCAAGAGATGATAAAATATCCATTTTACCGAGGTAAGTTCCAAAATTTGTTTCGATGCCCATTAATGATAAAAGTAATTCTTTTTCTACACCAAATTTAGACTCAATATCTGATATAAAGGCATTATTTTTATTAAATAACTCTGTACCTTTTTTTAATTTATCATTTGATGTTCTTTTTGAAATATAAGTTTTTGTATCTTCATAAAATTCCGGTTGGTATCTATCGTATTCTATAACTTTTGGTAAAAATTTAACCTTAGACATTGTTTCGTCTAAAGTTTTTTTTGAAATACCTTTTTTAATTGCGTAACTTTTAAATGATAAAACCCAACTTTCAAATTCTTCAGCTAGAACAATTTTAGTATTAATTAATGAGATTATAAAAATACATAATATAATTTTAATTATTTTCATATAAATCTCTTAAGTAAATTAATACAGCAATCCATATTAAAATAAAACTTATGAACTTATCTGTAGAAAAAGGTTCATTATAGTAAAAATACCCTAATAAAAATTGACTGGTTGGTGTAATAAAGAAAATCATACCAGAAGCACTTAGGCCACATTTTTCTACACCTTTGATAAACAAAAATAAGGGAATCACTGTCATAGGACCTGCTAGAAATAACCAAAACATATTTATTGGGCTTGATAATGAAAAATCATTTAAACCTTTTTCGGCTATAAAATAAAATATGATAAGTGCAACGGGTAAAATAAAAAGGCTTTCAATAAATAATCCAATATCAGTATCTACATTAATTAGTTTTCTTAGAAGATTGTATGTAGCCCACAATACTGCAACAACAACTCCTACCCATGGAAATGAAGTTAAATTAAATAATAAATAAGTTGAAGAGCAAATCACGATTAATATTGAAAAAATTCTTTTTTTGTTCAGATTTTCATTTAAAAACAAATAACCAAAAAAAACACTTAAAATTGGAAATATAAAATAACCATAACTAGCGTCAATAATTCTGTTTGTTGAAATAGCATAAATCCAAGTAGACCAATTACCAAAAATTAAAAAACTTGTCATAAATAATACAAAAAAATTTTTTTTGTTTAATAAAATTTTTTTTAATAAATACCATTTTTTTAATAATGCTGTCGTTAGTAGTAAAATAAAACTTGTCCATATACATCTATGAACCACAACCTCTAATGTCCCCGCAAAAGTAATATACTGAAAAAAATAAGTTCCTAGCACACCCCACCACAATGATCCTATGGTTGCAGATAAAACTCCATTTTTAAATTCTTTTGTGTTCATAATAGAAAAAATGAATGTCCTTATACTATTTTTTTATTGAATTTAATAATTTTACTTATAAAAACATCGAAATGGAGAGATGGCTGAGCGGTTGAAAGCACCGGTCTTGAAAACCGGCAAAGGGGCAACTCTTTCCTGGGTTCGAATCCCAGTCTCTCCGCCAGTAAATCAAAATTTTTGGAAACTTTTAATTAAGTTAGTTTGAGATACTTTATCATTTAAAATATTATTTCTAATATCAATTAAACTTTCATCATCTAAATTTACTAAATGATTTAATTCATTTAATTCTGTCAAATTTAGATTATTAATTATAGACTTAACAAACTTAGTCATTAGTATATCCATTTCTTTGCTACCTCTATAAGAGGCCCTATAAATAATTTTGTTTTTAAGCTCTTCTTTATTTTCTAACATAGATATATATATAAAATAATGAATAGTTATGAATACTTATTAAAAGATATCAATAGAATAAAAGGAATAGGATCAAAAACTACAAAATTATTTAAAAAAAAGAACATTAATACAATATTTGATTTGCTTTGGAGTCCTCCACGAAGTTCTATGGATAGGACAAATTTAGTTAAAATTAGTGAATTACAAATAGGCAAAATACAGACAATTACTGTAAATGTTATAAAATACAATTTTCCAAGAATTAGAAATTTACCTAATAGAGTATTTTGTGAGGATGATACAGGAAAAATTGAATGTATTTTTTTTAATAGTTATGAAGGTTATATTAAAAAAATACTACCTTTGGGTTCAACAGTTACCATTAGTGGAAAAATTAATTATTACAAAAAAAAATATCAAATAACCAATCCAAACTATATTTCTGCTAATAAAGATTCAATTAAAAAAATTTTTTCACAATATAGTCTTACAGAAGGTCTTACAGAGAAAAAATACAATAAAATAATAGAAGAAGTTTTAAAAAAAATTCCTGATTTAGATGAATGGTTAAGTGATACAATATTAAAAAAATTTAATTATATTTCATGGAAAAATGCATTGTTAGAATTGCATAATCCAAAAAACATTAAAAAAAAAGGTAATTTTTTAAATAGACTTATATTTGATGAAATAATTTCAACTTTTTTAATTAATTCAAGAATAAGAAAAACAATTAAAAAAATTAAGAAAGTAAGTAAAAAATTTGATGATAAAGAATTTGATAGA
>CACKXX010000041.1 GCA_902604265.1 uncultured Pelagibacteraceae bacterium
ATATTATCCAATAATTTTTTAGCTGCATTTTGTTCAGCTTTTTTTTTTGATTCACCATGTCCATCATACATTTTGGTATTTTTTAATTTTACAGATATTATAAATTTTGGTTTATGCCTTGGTCCAGAGCTTGATACTAGTTTATAAATTGGTAGTGACTTAAATTTTTTTAATGAATACTCTTGAAGTTCTGTTTTGGAATCTATTATTATTTCTTTTGATAAATTAATGAAATTTTTCCAATTATTTAAAATAAATTTTTCAGCAATATCAAAGCCTTTATCATAATAAATAGCACCAATAAGCGCTTCGATAGAGTCTGCTAATATTTTATTTTCAACTTTAGATTTTGAATTTTTATTTCCAGTTAAAATAAATTTTTCAAGACCTATAATTTTTGCTACTTCTAAACATTTATTTTTATTAACAAGTGATGCTAATTTTTTATCTAGCACACCTTCCTTTTGATCTGGATATAGATCAATTAATTTTTTTGAAATTACAAATCCTAATATTCTATCACCCAAGAATTCTAATTTTTCATAATTGTTTGATTGATCATAGCTTTTGTGCGTTATTGACTTTTTAAGATAATTTAAATTTTTAAACTTAATATTTATTTTTTTTTGTAAGCTGTTTAATCTGTCACTCATTAATTAATTTTTTCGAAGAACCTATTAAATCTAATAATATTTTTCCAATCCCAAAACTTAAATATACTACCTATTCTATAGTCCGAAGAAAAAAATAAAAATTGTGCCTTACCTACTAAGTTATTTTGATGTACATATCCAACTTCAGATAAATATCTACTATCTTTAGAACAATCTCTATTGTCACCAAGAAAAAAATAATGGTTTTCTGGAACTAAAAATTTATCTGAATTTTGAAAACTGTTTTTTGTACTATAAGAAGTTATATATACTTTACCATTAGGTAATTTTTCATTGAAAAAATTTACTTTAATTTTACTATTGCCACAATAAACACTTTCGTTAGATTTTATTAAAGTTTTAAATATTTGATTATTATTAATATATAAGTCTCCATCAATAAATTGAATTATATCACCGGGTTGGCCAATTAATCTTTTAATATAATCTGTTCTATTATCAGCTGGAGTTTTGAATACAACAACATCACCTGTTTTTGGTTTAGAAAATAAAATTCTTCCACTAAAAATATTAAGACTAAATGGAAATGAATGTTTACTATAACCGTACGAATATTTAGTGACAAAAAGTCTATCTCCAACTAATAAATTTGGTTCCATTGAAGATGATGGAATATAAAATGGTTGTAATAATAATGATCTAATTATTAAAGCAATGATTAGAGCATAAAATAATGTTTTTATATTATCTATAATTGAATTTTTATTAATCATTTATGAATCATTGAAAAAGCAATAGAATATTTTTTTTCATCAGCTAAAGATAGCGAAATTTTTATTTTTTTTACTTTTAACTTGGAATAAATATATTTTTTAACATTATTATTTAATTCATAGAATGGCTTTCCATATTTATCATTAAGTACTGAAATATCTTTAAAATTTATCCCTTTTCTAAATCCTAATCCAATAGCTTTAGAAAGTGATTCTTTGGCGGCAAATCTTTTTGAAAAATAATTTGTTTTATTTTTAATTTTTTTTGATTGGTTAATTTCTTTAGTTGAATAGATACGTGAAATAAAAGCTTTGTTTCTTATTAGTTTTTTTACTCTTGAGTTATCAACAATATCAACACCAATGCCAACTAGATTCATTATTTTTTAATAGAATTTTTAACTCTTTTAATAACATTTTTTAAACCAATAGATATAGCTTCGCCAATTATAAAATGTCCTATGTTAAATTCTTTAATTTCCTTAATTTTTGATAAAATTTGTGTAGTTTTGTAGTCCATACCATGACCAGCATGAACTTCAATTCCCAGAGAATTGGCATACTTGGCACATTTTTTAATTTTTTTAAACTCATTGAGATAATTTTTTTTATTCTTAATTAAATTAGATATTCTACCTGTGTGTATTTCTACACAGTTAGCATTTATTCTTTTTGAATACAAAATGTCTTTAAATGATGGGTTTATAAATAGACTTGTTCTAATTTTTTTTTTATTTAGCCTATCTACAATAAATTTTATTTTTTTATAATATTTAATAAGATTTAATCCACCTTCTGTGGTTATTTCCTTTCTTTTTTCAGGTACTAAGCAAACAAATTTTGGATTATTTTTTAATGCTATTTTTAACATTTTGTAATTACAAGCAATTTCTAAATTTAATGGTATTTTTGTGTTAGATAATTTTTTTAAATCAATATCTTTTATATGTCTTCTATCTTCTCTTAAATGTATAGTAATAGAGTCTGCACCAAAACTAATTGCCTCTTTTGCTACAATTAAAGGATTAGGATGAAGCCCTCCTCTAGCATTTCTTAATGTTGCGACGTGATCAATATTAACTCCTAATCTTTTCATTTTAGATATCTACTACCAGGTTTGGTGATTGGAATATTTTTTAAATTAGTTGGTAGATTATTTTTTTTATATGTTGGAATATTTAATTTAATTTGTGAAACTATTTTTTTTTTAATTTTTAAATTTTTATTATTCGATCTATCAATTATACAAGCAAAACCAACAAGCTTTGCTCCTGCTTTTTTAATGAGTTTAACACATTCTAGACTTGATTTTCCTGTTGTTATTA
>CACKXX010000042.1 GCA_902604265.1 uncultured Pelagibacteraceae bacterium
TTTTTTTAACATTTTCATGTGGCAATTCATCAATAAATCTAGATGATAAACTATCAATCCAGTCACCTTGATAAAATCTATTCATTGAAAATGATATAATTGCTCGTTTTTTTGCTCTAGTAATTCCAACATAAGCCAATCTTCTCTCTTCTTCTAATCCTTTTTGGCCTTTTTCTTCTATTGATTTTTGATGAGGAAAAAGACCTTCCTCCCATCCTGGTAAAAAAACTACATCAAACTCAAGTCCTTTTGATGCATGCATAGTCATCAAATTAACTTTTTCATCTTCCCAATTTTGATCAAGTGAAGTTGCTAAAGCAACGTGTTCTAAAAAACTTTCTAAGTTATCATACTCTTTCATTGCATTAATTAATTCTTTTATATTTTCCAATCTATTCTCATTTTCTAAATCTTTTTTGTCTTTTAACATTTGACTATAGCCAGATTCATCTAAAATAGTTTGAATTAATTTTATATGCCCTATTTTTTTATTAAATAAATCATTTCTCCATTTTTCTAATAAATTTAACAAAGAATTTAATCCTAATTTTGTTTTTGGTTTTATTTTATTTTCTTGAATTAGAGAGATTGCAGATTTTTCTAAAGACAGTGAATTTTTTTTTGCATATTCATTTATCTGTTTAACAGTAGTTTCCCCAATAGATCTTTTTGGAACATTTATAACTCTTTCAAAAGAAAGATCGTCCTTATTTTGATTTACTATTCTAAGATAAGCAATACAATCTTTTATTTCAGCACGTTCATAAAATTTTATACCTCCTATAATTCTATATGGTATTCCAATTTTTAAAAAACGTTCTTCAAACTCTCTTGTTTGAAATATTGCTCTTACTAAAATTGATATATCGTTCAAAGAGTATTTTTTTTTTAATTTTTCAATTTCATCGCTTATTCCAACAGCTTCATCTTTTCCATTTCTAAAAGAATTTAGCGAAACTAAGTCTCCATTTTCATCTTCCGTATAAAGGTTTTTGCCGACTCTAGCTTCATTGTTTGATATTATCTTAGAAGCTACTGATAATATGTTTTGAGTTGATCTATAATTTCTTTCAAGTCTAACTATTTTTGTATTTGAATAAATTTTATCAAATTCTAAAAAATTTTTTATTTCAGCTCCTCTCCAACTATATATTGATTGATCGTCATCACCTACGCAGCAAATATTTTGATTATATTTTGTCAAGTAGTTTAGCCATTTACTTTGAATTAAATTTGTATCTTGATATTCGTCAACTAAAATATATTTGAAATTTTTAGAATACATTTTGGAGATATCAGGATTTTTCTCGAAAATTTTAACCGAATGTAATATCAAATCGCTAAAATCACAGGCATTTAAATCAAGCAACTTAGATTGGTAAATTTTGTATATACTCAAAAAGTTTTTTTCTAATACTTCACTTTTTTTTAATACCACATCTTCTGGATACCATCCTTTATTTTTCCATTGGTCAATTATTGAAAGAATATATTTAGGCGATATTTTTTTTGTATCGATGTTTTCTGCTTTTGATATATTTTTAATTAGTTTAATCTGATCGTCTTGGTCAATTATTGTAAAATTCGAATTTAAATTGACAGCTCTAGCATGCTTTCTTAACAATTTTGCACACACCGAATGAAAAGTACCTAGCCATGGAAGTCCAATAGCTCCTTTTTTTAAAATTTTACTAATTCTATCTTGCATTTCTTTTGCAGCCTTATTTGTAAAGGTTACAGCAAGGATTTGATTAGGATATGCTTTTTTATTTTTAATTATATGAGCAATTCTTGAAATTAATACTTTAGTTTTACCAGAGCCCGCTCCAGCTACTATCAAAAGTGGTCCATCAAGAGACAAAACAGCCTCTTTTTGTTTTTCATTGAGATTTTTTAAATATTCTAAATTTAACATTTTACTATTTTTAGTGTAAATCCTACTTTCAGCAACTATGAAAAATTACTTATCCAAGATTGAAAACTATATTTCAGGCCTCGAGATCAAAGATTATATTTCAAACTTAAAAAATAAGAATCCATTCCGTGTAGTTATATCATCAATTATATTAATTTTTTTATTATTACTATATTTCACTATACCAACTTTTTATAATTATGAAGATTTTGAAAAGGAAATTCTAAAAAAAGTATCCAAAGAATTTAAATTAAATCTTAAAAATATTTCTGGCATTACGTATTTAATGGTTCCAGCCCCACACTT
>CACKXX010000043.1 GCA_902604265.1 uncultured Pelagibacteraceae bacterium
AAAATTACTTAACTCTGCTGAAAAATATTTAAAAAATAAAAATGTTGATGCAATATATATAGATCACTGTGGTTATATTAATGGAGTATTATATTCATATTTTGCAAAAAAAAAAATTATTATTTATTCAAATAATTTTCCTAGAACAATTTATAAAATAGATTTTAAAAAAAAAAATGAATTCTTCGAGCAATATGAGAATTCTTTGATTACATCTAAAAAAGTAAAACTAACAAAATCAAAGATCAAAAAATGTAAAAATGTTTTAAAAACTATATTTTCTGTTCCCAATAAACTTCAACATATGGCTAAAATAAAATATAATTTAATAAGTAAAACGAACTATCAAAAATTTGATTATGTAATTTATGCACATTCATTTACTGACGGTCAGTTATGGTATGGCCTAGATCAGTTTGAAAATACTTTAGATTGGATAAAATTTACTTTAAATTTCTTTAAAAATTCGAAAAAAAAAATTTTAATCAAAGGTCATCCAAACTTTTATGAAAAATCAATTGGTTTATTATCAGAATGGGATAAAAAAATTTACTTAAAGTTAAAAAAAGAATATTCAAATTATAAAAATTTTCATTTTATAGACGAACCAATTTTTAATTATGATCTAATTAAAAGACTTAATAAAAAATGCATTTTAATCTCTCATCATGGCACTGTAATTCTTGAAGGTGCAAACTATGGATTTAGAACAATTTGTTCAAATGCAAATTTTTTTAATAATTATTTTAAAATTTCTAATTGTTGGTCAAATATTGAAGAATATAGAAATTTGCTAGCTAAAGATTATAAAAAACTTAATTTAACAAATAAAGCAGATTTCAATTCACTTATTTATAATACTTTTATTGATGATTTTTCATATAATGGCAAAAAATTTTGGCAATACATTATTGCTAAGCAATTAAATATGTCTTTAAAAGATTATAAAAAAATAATTGAAACTTTTTATGGAATTAATAATTATAGTAAGTCAAAAAAATATTTTAAAATATTATTAGGTAAAAAATTCAAAAAAACGGTTAATATATTGGAAAAAAATATACAAGAACTGGAATCTAAAAAGTAAAAGATGCTTTAATGACTTTTTTGAACCATATTTATAAATTTAAGTCAAAGTTGGCTATATCAGACGGAAAAGTAAAATATACTTACTCATCAATTGAAAAAAAAAGTAAATCTTATTGTGAAAAAATTTATAAAAGATCACTTGTTTTTTTAATATTTGATAATGATATAGACTCAATTTTATTTTATTTAGGTCTTTTAAAAAAAAAATGTGTAATATTTCCTTTAAATCAAAATATTAAAATTGAAAGTTTAAATGAATTAATAAAAAATTATCAGCCAAACTTTATTATTACATCTAGAAAAGATCTAAATATTAAAAACTTTGAAAGTTTTGTTAAAATTAAAAATTCTAAAATATTAAAAAATAATTTGAGTGTAGAACATAAATTAAATAAAGATTTATGTTTATTAATGAGCACATCTGGTACAACTGGATCACCCAAATTAGTAAAGTTAAGTTATTCAAACTATCTAGATAATACAAAAAAAATTATTAAAAGCTTAAATCTTAATAATAAAGACAAAGTAATTACTACTTTACCTTTAAGTTATACATACGGATTATCGATACTAAATTCACACTTATTTATAGGAAGCTCAATATATTTAAATAAAAATCCAATAACAAAAAAAGATTTCTGGGATATTTATAAAAAATTTAAACCAACTATATTTTATGGTGTACCTTTTATTTATGAAATTTTGAAAAGATTCTCCTTTAAAGATTTTTTCAATAAGAATCTAAGATTATTTGCTAATGCTGGAGGATCTATAAGTGATAAATTATTGAGAGAAATACTTAAAATTTCCTTAAATTACAATATTCCATTTTATCAAATGTATGGGCAAACAGAGGCATCTCCTAGAATGTCTTTGCTAGATCCAAAATTTAATTTGTCAAGATTTAATAGCATAGGAAAACCATTAACGGGTGGAAAATTTCAAATTATAGATAGTAAAAAAAAAATAATTAAAAAACCTTACAAAGTAGGAGAGCTGGTG